>DASTNU010001141.1:0-4202 GCA_035720605.1 Longimicrobium sp.
GATCCGTGATTCGTTCAGCGTGACCCGCATCTCCCGCTTGAGCGAGCTCTTGACCGGCGCGCACGAGCGGCGGCCCACCTCCACCCGGGTGAGCGGGCACTGGGCGCCCTGGCACACGGGAAGGACGTAGCAGCTCTGGCATAGCGTGTCGCTCTCGAAGTGCGGGGTGACCCACGCGCTCAGCCGGTTGTGGTCCAGCTGCAGCCGGCCGTCCTGGTGCAGCTGGCCCACCACGTTCTCCTCCATCTCGTCCAGCGCGACGGTGCACTTCATCAGCTTGCCCGTGGCGCCCACGATGAAGTTGAAGGGGCGGGCGGCGTAGCACACCTGCTGGCCGGGCTTGGCGTAGTCGCGGATCCCCGCCTCGTTGCGCAGGTTCACCTCCTCGGCCTTGCGCCGCACCTCGTCGATCACCCGGCGCTGGTCGTCGCGCCCGCAGGTCTCCAGCGCGGCGTCGTTGTCGCCGCCCCACTTGCCCACCGCCCGAAAGCGCAGGACGTAGCGCGGGTCGCCGCCGAAGTCCTCGCTGAGCGCCTCCAGGAAGGGGCCCAGCTTGAGGAAGTTCTTCTGGTCGAAGTTGACGCGGATGGCCACCTGGTAGTCGTCGTCCTTGCGCGCCCGCAGCGACCGCAGGTTGTCCAGGATCACGCCGTAGGTGGGGCTGCCGTCGCGTCCCACCCGCTTGCAGTCGTGCTCCTCCGGCAGGCCGTCGAGGGTGATCTGGAAGCGGTTGCACCCCCATTCCAGCAGCTTCGTGGCCCGCTCCTCGGTGAGCAGGTAGGCGTTGGTGGTCATGTTCTGCGCGACCAGGATGCCGTGCTCCTGGCCGATGCGCCTGGCGAAGGGGGAGAGCTCCTCCACCGCGTCCCACCCGTACAGCGGCTCGCCGCCGAACCAGGACAGGCTCAGCGCGCCCAGCGTGGGCGCCCGCTGCGTGATCAGGTTGCGCACGCCCTCGCGCACCTCGGGAAGCATGGTGCCGTTCTTGAACTTCTCGTAGCAGTACACGCAGCGGAAGTTGCAGTCCTCGCTGGCCAGCAGGATGAGCTGCAGGGTGTCCTGCCTCCAGTGCTGGCGCGCGAACAGGTAGCGGAACCGGTTCAGCTCGTCGGTCTTTTCGGGGACCAGGAAGCCGCGCTCGCTCAGGAAGGTGGCCACCTTGTCCAGCGGCTCGGCCACGCCCTGCACGGAGAGCCGCTGCAGCACGGCGTCGCGGCTGCGCGCACCAAAGGCGCTCACGGCGCCGCTGTAGGTGTTCCACAGCAGGAGCCGCCCATCGTCCCCGACCGTGCGCGCGTTGTACCGCGAGGGTACCCAGCGCGCTCGGGGCGCGTACTTCAGCTGCACCAGCCCCGGCGCGGTCGCCGCCGCCGGGTTGCGGTCCAGCGGCGAGGTCTGCATGTCGATGGTCGGCCTCATCTCACACTCCTGGGGATCGGCGCGGCGCCGTCGTTCGCGTAGGGGGACCGGCCCGGGGGCCGGGCCGGGAACGCCGCGCGGGGCGGCGTTCCCGGCTGGTGCGCCTGCGGATCAGTCGGCGCAGGGGCAGTTCACGTTGGTCGGGCACCCCACGTTGCCGACGTCGTCGTCGAGCGCCGCGGCACCGCCAGCCACTTCTTCGAGTTCTTCGACGTCGAGCTCGTCGTCCTGGTTCTGGCCGGGCTGGATCTGGTCCGACATGAGGGCTTCTCCTGGTAGGGAGGTGGGTGAAGGAAACCGCAGGGCGGCGCCAGTGCACGGGACATGCCGTTTTCCGACACAACGTAAGGTTATCTCCTGCAAGCACATCCGGCTGCTTCCCCGCGCGGCGGCGCACATGGCGGCTACTCGCTAGGCGCACCTCTCTACCGGTGCGAGCCCCGCCTCTACTGCGTCTCCCCTCTGCTTACCCGACGAAATCCGCACCACGCGAAACCGCCCGGCGCGCGGCCGGGCGGCTCTCCCTCCGCGGGACCCCCGGCCGGTCACGCCCGCAACGCGCCACCCGCGATCTCTTCCAGGGTGAGCGCGGCCAGGGCCAGCAGCACCCGGGCGCGCCCCTCCGGCGTGCGCGCGGCGGGGGCCAGCCCCGCGTCGTAGCGCTCCACCCGGTGCGCGGCCGCACGGACCAGGGCCTGCAGCACGGCGAAGGCGCCGTCGGAGAGCGGCGGGTCGCCGCGGTAGTTCCACAGCCGGCCGCCCGCGCGGCACCCCGCTTCCTCCTCCAGCCCGCAGAAGCGGAGGAACCAGTCCGCCCGGTAGCGCCCCTCGGCCGCCACGATCCCCGCGTAGTCGGCCAGCAGCTCGTCCAGCAGGTTGTTGCGCATGGAGCCCAGCACGCGGCGGGTGAAGTAGTGCGCGCACTCGTGCTCCAGGCGGATGGTGATGGAGGCACGGCTCCACTCGCCGGGCTCGAGCCCCATCGCCTCGGCCGCCACGCCGCTGTACGGCCCGCCGCTCAGCAGGACGAAGCGGTCCTGGTACAGCTCCTTGCGGGGCTTGAGCGCCGCGAAGGCGGCGGACCACTCCTCCGCCCCCTCCACCACCAGCTCCCCCGCCTCCCAGCGGCGGCGCAGCTCCGCCACCCGCCCCCAGTTGTTGTAGCCGCCCACCATGCACGCGCCCATCGACGCGGGAAGGGGGACGGGCTCGTTCTTCTTCGTCAGCGCCCGCAGCAGCGTCTCGAAGTCCGCGCGATGCGGCGCCACCAGCACGGGAACGGCGCCGGCGGGGGTGGGATGGATGAAGAGCCGCAGCGCGCCGGGGTCTTCCAGCCGCAGCCCCTCGCTCTCCGCGGGCACCATCCCCCGGCGGGTGGCCGCCTGGTAGGCCTCGCCCGCGCTGATCCCCGCGGCGACGGGAAAGCGCAGCTGTACCAGGTGCTCGCGCAGCACGGGAAGCACCCCGCGCGTCTCCGCCTGGGACGCGTAGCCCCGCCACGCCTGCACGCACGGCTCGTCCGGCAGGGGGAGATCCACCCGCTCGGGGACCACGAAGACGCCGCGGTTGTAGGCCAGCAGCTCCTCCGTTTGCGCGGCGTCCGCACCGAAGGCGCGCAGCACGCCGGCGCGCAGCGCCTCGTGGGCGGCGGCGGGCGCGTCAGTCTCCGTCAGCGACATGGGCGGGCCGGGTCGGTGCCCCGGGACGGGGCGGGGGGAAAGGAGGAAGCCGGGCGCGGGCGGCCCGGGTGCGTGCGCGGCGGCACCGGCCGCGCCCCGGGAAGGCGGGCGTCAGGCCTGGCAGCCGCAGTTGCCGTTGACCGTGCAGCCGGAGTTGGTCTCGTCCAGCGGCGGCCCCACCCCGCCGGAGACGTCCTCCAGGTCCTCCACGTCCAGGTCGTCGAAGTCGCCCTCTTGGGGCGGCAGGAGGCCGTCGGCCATGGATGAGCTCTCCTGAGGGAAAGAAGGATGGTCATGAACCGGGGTGCGGCGGCACCCGGCAAAGCACGCGACGTGCCATTTTCTTGCGGCTTCGCAAGCTCCCGCGCCGCAACCAGAAGGGGCGGAGCGCGGGGCGCCGTCCACCCGCCCGGTCGGCGCCAGGCTCTAGTGGTCGGCGCCGGGGCTCTATCCGCCGGCCGCGGCCCCCGTCCGCTCGTCCAGGTAGTGGAACGCGCCGCCGCGCACCACGATCTTGCGGATGGGCATCCCCACCAGGTCCCCGGCCTCGTCGAAGGAAAAGGCGCCCGTCACGCCGCGAAAGCCGCGCATGGCGTGCATGGCGGCGGACACCTTGTCGGGCTCGGTGCTCCGCGCCTCGCGCATGGCCTGCGCGAGCACGTGCACCGCGTCGTAGCCCAGCGCCGCGGCCACGTCGGGCGCGGTGCCGTAGCGCTTGTGGAACGCCGCGTTGAAGCGCTGCACCTCCGCGTCGGGCGCCTCGGTGTGAAAGGCGGTGGCGATCACCGTTCCCTCCACCGCCTCGCCCCCGTGCTGCAGAAAGTCGGGGATGGCCACCGCGTCGCTCGCCAGCACGGGGACGCCGATGCCGCGCTGGCGCAGCGCCCTGACCAGGATCGCCGCCTGCTCGGCGCCGCCGGCGATGAACACGGCGTCGAACTCCCAGCTGCTCCACGCCGTCACCGTCTGGTCGGCGGCCACGGGGTTCATGGAAAGGTTGGGATCGTACGACTCGCGGTTCACCACCTGGCCGCCGCGCGATTTCAGCCGCTCCTCGAACGCGTTGGCCAGCTCGCGGCCGTACTCGTCGCGCGCGTAGTAGAT
>DASTNU010001142.1:0-3212 GCA_035720605.1 Longimicrobium sp.
CCCGCCGGGTCATTCCCGCAGCGGGGCAGAGCGCGTTCCGGGCAGACCGGCGGCGACGGACAGATGGCGCCGCGCTCGGCACCTGTGGCGGGCCTGCGCAGGAGTGGCGGGCAACGAGCGAGGGGAGCCCCATCATCCCCCGCCGCGTCCCACCGGCCTACGCCCAGGAGGCTCTGCCCCCGTCCGCCGGGGACGTGTTAGAGCGTGTTAAAGAATGTACCCGGCAGCTTTGTTTTCCTGAGGGAGGCGCCGCTCCGAACGTGCTGCCACGAAAGGCTTTGGCGCCGACCGAAGGATCTTGCCGGCACCACGAAGGGCTGGATCGAAACTCGAAAGCCGGCCTCCGGCGTGGCCGAGAGTAGATCCTTCGGTCGCGCGCAAGCGATTACGTGGATTCAGGTTCGGGTATGCGCTCCCTGAGGAAGACAAGGCACTTCGATTAACAAGCCGATTCTCAACACACCTGTCCTGGAGCACCTCACCCGTCCGGGGACGGCGGTGCGGGAAGGCCGGAGCGCAGGTGCAGGTCGCGCTGGGGAAAGGGGATCTCGATTTTCTCGGCGCGGAACGTCTGGTCGATGGAGAAGCGGATCTCGCTCGCGGTCGCGTTCTCGTCGCGCGGGTCCGCCAGCCACGCCAGGAGCTCGAAGTCCAGCGACGACTCTCCGAAGTCCTTGAACAGCACCTGCGGCGGCGGTTCGACCAGCACTTCGGGCGCGTCCCGCGCCACCCGCAGCAGCGCGTCCCGCACCCGCGCCGTGTCGGAGCCGTATGCCACGCCCACGGTGATGCGAACCCGCACGCGTTTGTCCCCGTAGGTTTCGTTGGTGACCGCCTCCGTGATGTACTGCCCGTTGGGGACGATGATGTCGACGTTGTCCAGCGTGGTGACCACGGTGGCGCGGGCGCGGATGTCGCGCACGGTGCCGCGCACGTCGCCCACCTCCACGAAGTCGCCCTTCTTGACCGGCCGCTCCAGCAGCAGGATGAGCCCGCTGACGAAGTTCTGCGCGATGTTCTGCAGGCCGAAACCGATGCCCACGGCCAGGATCGCGCCCACCCCCGCCAGCGCGGTGATGGAGACGCCCAGGTTCTCCAGCGCCACGAAGGCGCCCAGGGAGACGACGGCGTAGTGCAGCAGCCGGTCCAGCGCGTGCTGCACCCCCTCGTCCACGCTCCGGCGGCGGTACACGCGGCGGAGCGAGCGGCGCAGCAGCCAGGAGGCCACGTACGCCGCGAGCAGGAACACCACGAAGCTGATGACCGACGCCAGCGTGACGGCGGTGCCGCCCACCACGAACAGCGGCTCGTCGAAACGGGTGCGGATCAGGTCCAGTTGCAGGCGGTTCTGCATGGGCTCGGGTCAGGGGTGCCGCAGGGGAATGGGCGCCAGTACGGCAGATCCGGCCCGCGGCCGGGCCGCTTGCCCGCTGAAGCCACACCCCGCTACGGCCGAGGATTCACCAGCATGGCCATCGCGTCCGCCGCCTCGCGAAAGAACGCGCTCACGTCCTGCTGCTGCTGAAGAAGGTCTCGCCGTGGGGCGATGCGCTCCGCCGCCGAGCGAACCTCTCGCACCTGCTCGCGTAGCTCCGGCACGGGGCCCGCCACCTCCGCCGCCAGCCCCTCCATCACGCCGGCGGCACTGGTCGCCGCCTCGCTCACCCAGTCGGCGTGCAGCCGCAGCGAATCGGGGCTGGCCACCAGCACCGAGGCCAGAACGTAGAACCGCTCCGCCTGGGCGTGGGCCTGCGGGGTCAGTCCCCGGTGCGCCTGCACCAGCTCGCGCAGGGCGTTCGCCATCCGCGTAATCCCCTCGGCCGTGTACACGTGGTCGCTCCCCATCCGCGCTTCGCCCTGGCCGCGCACGTGCGCCACGTACGCCGCCACCGCCGGCGCGGGGACGGACGGGTCCACGACGAGCACCGGCACGGGCGCCTCCGCCGCGGGAGCCATGGCGGGCGCGCGCAGGGCGGAACCGCCCGCCTCGGCCTCGGCCTCGTCAGGCCCGCCGAACGCCTCCCCGATCACCCACACCAGCAGCGCGAGCAGAGCCAGCACAACCAGCATTATCCAGCCCTTCCCGCGTTTTTTTCTCGACGTCGATATGCGCCACGATTCACCTCCTCCATTGTGAGACGATCTTCTGCCGGGGCCCGGGTTTGACGCACCGCCTCGACGGACGGGGGTGGCGGCATCGCGCGTTCCGCTACGGCGTCCCTCGCCCCACAGTGTGCCGCGGTCGCAAAATCTGTCGGTCCCGCAGCCGGGGCCGGAGCGCGGCGCTGCGCGGGCCCGGGCCGCTGCTACGGGCGCACAGTCGGGCCGGGCGCGGCTGCACTGTACTGCGCGCGCGTCGGGCGTGGAACATGGGGTGCAACGGATGAAGGCGGTCCGACACGGAGCACCGGAACCCCAATCACGTGCCACACACGACGTGAAAGAGCGCGGGGCTCTGATCTGCTTCCTCATCGCGCATGCGCAGCTCCCACTCGCGAACCACTCACCGCAGACATCGGAGGGGCACCGAATGCCCGCAGATTCAACCCACCGCCCGCGCGACGAGCCGTTCCCGCACGAAGATCGTGACCTGGTCGCAGACGGGACGGCGTCGGGCGGTGGCGGCGGCGAGACGCTCGCGGAGAAGATCCGCCGCTACCGCCAGCCCGGCCCGGGAGCTTCGGGCGGCGCACCCATGCCCGGCGGCGGGATCGTCCGGGCTCCCCGGGAGGGGTAGAGTACGCCCCGCCGGCTCCCCGTGCCGCCGAGGCCCCGGGGAGGCGTGCGCCGTCGTTCGGATGCACCCCCTCGCGTCCGTCACCTCCTGCTGCCGCTGCGCGCGGGAGGCAGGGGGCTCAGCCGAGCACGCTGTAGCCGTCGTCCCGCTCCACCATCGCGATCATCGACCACTCCGAGCGGATGGGCCCGCTGTTGAAGCTCCGGTTGTACTCTTCGGCGTACTGCACCGCCTCCTCCCGTGTCATGAACTCCAGCTCCTCGTCGATCCGGCGCCCCCAGTCCGCCTCGCTTTCCACCAGGTAGACCTTGAAGGTCCGGCTCGCCGGACCCCCGCGGGCCAGCGCCGTCCGCATCACCTCCTCCATCTGGTGGAGCTGCGGCAGGAACTCTTCGATCGGTGGCGGTCCCTCGAACCTGATCTCGCGTCTCCTCGCCTCGTAGACCGTGCGCTCGCGTGGTGGGGGCCGGCGCCA
>DASTNU010001143.1:0-2924 GCA_035720605.1 Longimicrobium sp.
TGTACGTCTGCGGCCACGCGCACGTCTCGACGATGCGGCCGACGCTCGTGTTGAAGAAGTTGAGCATCCGCTGCTGTTTCCGAACCGCCGCATCGATGATCTTCCGGCCCTGCACCATCACCATGGGCAGCCGGCCGCCGATCTGCAGCCGGACCTCCGTGCGGGTACGCTTCCCGATGGAGACCAGGACCGTATCCTCGCCGTCCAAATAGTAGATCTCGGCCACCTGGTCCTTGCCGGTGCCGTCAAGCAGGACGAACGCCTCTTTGCCGGTGGCGGTGTCCACCACGCGCGCCGCCGCATCCGGCAGTACGGCAGACACCGAGATCTTCCGGAGCGCGTCTGCGACGTCGGTGGCCTCGAGGCGCATCGCGCCGTCGACACCCTCCGTCAGAAAGTGCGCAGGAACCCACCAGCGAAGGAACGCCCAGCCTTCGTCGTTATCCCCCGCCCAAGTCGTGGCATGCGCCGCAATCCTCGCCTGGCGCTGGACGCCGGCGGAATCCCACCACGGCGTAACGGCCGCCTCAGCGTCCGCGCGTAGCGCGCTTTCGTCGTCGGATTCGGGTTCCGCCTCCGTCACCGCGCGTCGGAGAGACATCCCCACCTGGGGCTCGAACTTTAGGATGGCGTCCGTCCTGTTCTTCGCCGCTTCACCGACCGCATCGCGCGGCGTAAACAGGTCCTCGATGCGCTTCCACAGTGCGTCAGCATCGGGGTGGCCTGCGGGCACGGGCGGGCCACCCCACCCCTGGCGGTTCTGCCAGAAGTTCCGGTCGACCATGATGGTCTTGTTGACCAGGAAGTCCTTCGGCGTGGCGGCCTCGACGGCCTTCTTGGCCGCTTGGAGCGAGGCCGCCACCGCGGGGGGGGCGCTGGCGGTCTGCGTCTGCTCAGGCATCGTCAGGGGCTCACAGGTCGAAGTTTACGACGGATTCACCGCCCTGCGCAGGCGCGGGCTGGGCGAAAACGAACTCCGGCGCGACGCACAGGCAGAAGCCGTCCCCGTCGTCGGGGCTGTGCTTCTCGCGCTTCTTGAACTTCTCCTTCGGCTCCAGCTCCTTGACCTCGCGGGCGCCGATCGTGGTCCACGCGTACTGCCGCGCGGTTAGGTCCCGCTCCAGCTCGCGGGTGTGCGTGACGACCGCCAGGCCCCGCAGCCGCTCGCCGGCGTGCGCATACGCCTCGGTGATCACGTCGGCGAACTTCTCCATGTCGTCCGGCCGGGCGTTGAAGAGCACGCGATGGAACACCACGCGCGCCTTCGCCTCCCTGATGGCCCGCCGGAGATCCCCGTCGATGCGCAGCTGGTCCGTCCACGAGCCGTAGCCGCCGCCGTCATCCGCACGCACGCTGATCCGCTTCACGCCGACCCGAATAAGCGCCAGGATCGTCTCACGCACCCGTCTGGCGTAGACGGTCGTTTCCTGGCCCTGCATCCGGGCGGCACGCCACACGCGCTGCCCCTGGCAAACGTATACGTTGCCGAAGTCAGCGCCGAACCTCGCGGCGTCGACGCCGATCCGGGCCTCCAGCTCGCCGGCCAGCGTCGGGACCAGCGGCCCGGCAGGCAGGCTCCGCCCGGCCTCCACGGCCCGCTGGTAGCGGCCCAGGGGGATGAGCGTCTTGTCCGCGGCTTCCGGGGGCGCGATCCCCATGATGCGCCAGAGGAACTCCGACTCCGGCTGGAAGACCGTCCCCGCCGGGTAGCGCACCGGCGGTGCGTTCTTGTCGTTCGGGTCACCCAGCAGCGCGTCCCAGGGCAGCTCGAAGGTGAAGCGATCGGCATCGTGCTCCGGCACGACCGTGCACAGGCGCGAGATCCACCCCTCGACCGCGTCGCGCCGAACCGCATGGGGGATCACCTCCGTCCCCGTCACCACGTTCGGATGGTTGAGGCTGGACATCACGTAGGTGCGCGTGTCCGCTCGCGCCGTCTGCTGGAAGAACGGAGAGGTGCGGGTCTGCGGGTTCCCAACTTCCAGGACGATCACCACGCCGCCGGTGCTCATCGCGTCGATGCCGTCGAACACCTCCTGCGGGATCTCCTCGGCCTCGTCGAGGATGAACATCAGGTAGGGGCCGTGCTGCCCCTGGAACTTCGCCGTGCCGCCGCTCGCGTTGCGGTTGGCGGCGCGGCCCGCGGAGAAATGCCTGGGGCTGATCTTGATCTCGTTCGTCTCCAGCACGCGCCCCGGCAGGCCCTTCCCCTCCCGGTCGGACTTGATCTCCTTCCACAGCAGGTAGGTGAGCTGGTCCAGCGTGGGGGCGTACGAGTAGATGATCGACTGGTAGCAGTCGAGGAACCACGAGTGGATCCCGGCAACCATCTTCGTCTTGCCGGGGCCGTGGCCCGATGAGACGTGGAACCGCGTCTGGATGATCTCGTCCTGGACGTAGTACTGGGCGTCTCCCGGGGCGAGCTCCCCGCGCATTAGGGCGAGCCGCTCCTCCTGCTTACGGATGGAGATGCGGACGCCTTCGATGATCTCCCACTGCCCGGGCAGGTGGTCGCCCTCTCCCTTCCACGGGACCCACCCCAGCTTTTCCTCGATGTACGCGAACGGCCGCCCGGCGTACGTCGCCGGCAACTCCGGCGGGACGCGCGACTCGTGGACCATCCGCAGCAGCGGCTGGGAGAGGGCGCCGCGGCGGGCGAGCATGCTGCGCGCGAGGGAGGTAGCGCCGGCCATGGCTCACCCACATCCGCGGATGCTGGGACATATTGCGTCGGTGCACCGCCCGCCGCGCAGCTCCGCGCCACACCCGCCCGTGTTGTCGGCGCGGACGTTCAGCGAAACGGCCTCCTTGCCTGCCGCGAGCGCGGCCATGCACGCCGCCTCCAGGATTGCCAGCGCAGCCCGGCGGCGCCGATAGGCCGGGTGAGTCACCAGGCGGGAGAGCCACAGGCTGGGGTCCTCCCA
>DASTNU010001144.1:0-7058 GCA_035720605.1 Longimicrobium sp.
GAACGAGGTGGTGCGCCGGGTGGGCTCCTTCGCCGCGGTGTGGGTGTCGGGGACGGCGTTCACGGTGTGGAACCAGAGCAACGTGAACGAGAAGGTGTACACGGTCACGCTGTTCACCATCGCGCTGATGTCGTGGATCGCCTTCCTGTGGCGCGACCACGTGGAGGAGCACCGCGGGCAGAAGAACCGCCGCTGGCACGACGACAACGCCATCCTGCTGGTGATCTTCATCCTGGCGCTCTCGGTGGGCAACCACCTGATGGCGTTCCTGGCCGCCCCGGCGCTGTTCGTGTTCCTGGTGCTGGTGAAGTGGCAGTCGCTGGCCAACTGGAAGCTGTATCCGCTGATGGCGGGCGTGGCCGTGGCGGGGCTGTGCGTGCAGCTGTACCTGCCCATCCGCGCCAACCAGGACCCGGTCATCAACGAGGCCGCGCCCAAGTGCGCCGACGCGGTCAGCGCCTTCACCGCCGCCATCACGCTGGGCAAGATGGACGGCGAGTGCCCGGAGCTGGGCGCCGCGCTGCGCCGCGAGCAGTACCAGAAGCCGCCGCTGGGCCAGCGGATGGCGCCGTTCCCCGCGCAGATGGCCAACTTCTTCCAGTACTTCGACTGGCAGTGGTCCCGTTCGCTGCAGGGGCACCAGGGCTACTTCGCGGTGGCGCGCATGCCCTTCACCCTGCTCTTCCTCCTCCTGGGCGCATGGGGGGCGGTGGAGCACTTCGCGCGGGATCGCAAGAGCTTCTGGTACGTGGCCGTGCTGCTCTTTACGCTCTCGTTCGGCCTCGTCTACTACATGAACTTCAAGTACGGGTACATGCAGCAGCAGGTGATGGGCTACCCGGACAGCGAGGTGCGCGAGCGCGACTACTTCTACGTCATCACCTTCTCCGTGTGGGGTTTGTGGGTGGGTGTGGGATTGACGTCGCTCTGGCTGCGGCTGGTGCAGGGGATGGGCAACCGGCCCCGGGTGCTGGCGATGGCCAGCCCGGTGATGGCGCTGGCGCTCGTCCCCCTGCTCACCAACTGGAAGTACGCCACCCGCGCGGGCGACTACGCCGCGCGCGACTTCGCCTACAACGTGCTGCAGTCGGTAGAGCCGTACGGGGTGCTGATCACCAACGGCGACAACGACACCTTCCCGCTCTGGTACCTGCAGGAGGTGGAGGGCATTCGCCGCGACGTCACGGTGATCGTGATGTCGTACTTCAACACCCCCTGGTACGTGAAGCAGCTGCGCGACATCACCCGGCCCTGCCCCACGCCCGACGCTGCGCTGCGCGACCCCACGGTCATCATCTGCCAGCGCCCCTTCGAGCCGGGCAAGGCGCCGCGCTTCTACGCCAACCCCCGCGTTCCGACGAAGCCCATCCTGTCGCTGAGCGACGTGCAGATCGAGCAGATCACCAACACGCCGGGAATGCTCTCGCAGGAGGGGCTGGGCTTTTCGGCGCGGGGGATCAACTTCGCGCTGCCGCCCAACCAGGAGATCTACCCGTCGCACCAGTTCGTGACCCTGATGGTCCAGAGCATCTGGGGCGACCGGCCCATCTACTTCGCCGCGACCACCAACACGCACCTGGAGCTGGGGCTGGTGCAGCAGGTGTCGCGGCAGGGCCTTGCCTACAAGCTGCTGGGGCCGGACGAGACGGCGGGGCTGATGGCGATGCCCGCGGATCCCACGATCCTGCAGTTCACCGGCGGATACTTCGACGTGCGGCGCAACACGGAGCTGCTGGACCGTACCTTCATGTTCCGCAACATGCCGCAGAAGGCGGTGTGGGCCGACGACGCCACGCGCAACATCCCCATGCAGTACTACTACGCCTACGCCGCCATGGCCACGGTGTCCGACATCCGCCGCGACACCGCCGCCGTGCAGCGCTACACCCGCCGCGCCGAGGCCTTCCAGGAGCTCGCCCAGAACCGCTGAGCCTTCGCGGTGGATGCACGACCGAGCGCCCCGCCGGCACCCGCCGGCGGGGCGTTTTTCGTGCTCCGGCGTGGCCAGCGCCCCCAGCGGCTGAAGCCGCCGCAACGACCGCGGAAAGCCCCGCAAACTGCGCGGGGCCTCAACTGCATACCTGTCAGGGCGCGTCATCCTGAGGGAGGCGCCGCCAGGTCCATCCCCTGCGGACGTACTCTGGCGCCGACCGCAGGATCTACCCTGCCGATCTGGCGGCTCGCACCACGCCGCGGTCCTATTCAAGCGGATGAGAATCATTCGCAAGTCGTTGCAAACGGGGGACTTGCGCGCAATGCGTGTGGCCCGCACCTTGCTAGGAGGGTGTGCGGAGCTAACCCGAACCGGAGGATGGACCGATGCAGAACCCCATGGAGAAGGCGATGCCGCAGGCCTCGGTGGTCGGTGCGTGCACCGTGACGGACTGCAAGCACAACGAGAACCACGAGTGCCACGCCGGATCCATCGAGGTCCGCGTGAGCGGCAACGGCGCCGAGTGCGCCACCTACACCCCCGAAGCCAGCACCCGCCCGCGCCCGTAGCGGCACGGCGGCGGCAGGGCTTTCGAGGCGGGCGGGCGTCCCCACGGGCGCCCGCCGCGTGTTTGGGCCCTCACCCGTAGCCTGAGAGCCGCTCCCTCTCCCGCAAACTCCGCGGGTGTACACGTCCGGGATTTCCGGCGCGGTGGATGGTGTGGCGCGAGGGCGGAGTCTTCCCCCACGGCCCGCTCCGCGGGGGCCCTCTCCCCCGCCCGGCCTTTCGCTCGTTCCTCGCGACGGCGGGCGACCCCTCCCCCAACTTCGGGGGAGGGGTGGTTGGGGATGGATCTCGGCGCTTCGGATGGCCTGGTTTGACCGCGGGTGCCCCCCGGACGGGACGCCGCCGGAGCGCGATCGAATTCTCCCCCTCCCCCGAAGTTGGGGGAGGGGGCGGGGGGAGAGGGCCCCCGTGGTCGCAGCGCGGAGCCTGTCGAAGCGCAGTCGAATTCCTCCCCCTCTCCTCGCGTAGTTTGCGAGGGGAGGGGGCCGGGGGGAGGGGCCCCCCGCGGGAACCTTCCACCGCGCCGGGTGGTCCCACGCCCCCGCCCTGGCTGGCCCTCCCGCCGCCGGGGTGCTAAATCTCTCGCACACACGTCCGTACCCGCACCATCATCCTGATCTACCGCATGGCAGTCATCCGTCCCCTCCCCGCGCGCGCCGCCGCCGCCGCGCTGGCGCTGCTGCTGGCCGCGCCGGCCGCCGCGCAGCGCAGCGTGGAGTACGAGGTCCGCTTTCCCAACCGCGCGCACCACGAGGCGGAGGTCACCGCCACCTTTCGCGGCGTACCCGCCGGCCAGCCGCTGCAGGTGCGGATGAGCCGCAGCTCGCCCGGGCGGTACGCGCTGCACGAGTTCGCCAAGAACGTCTACTCCGTCCGTGCGGCGGACGGGCAGGGACGTCCCCTGGCGCTCACCCGCCCGGACCCGTACCAGTGGGACGTGGCCGGGCACGACGGCACCGTCACCGTGGCCTACACCCTGTTCGGCGACCGCGCGGACGGCACGTACGTCGCCGTCGACGCCAGCCACGCCCACCTGAACGCCCCCGCGACCTTCATGTGGGCGCGGGGGATGGAGGACGCGCCCGTCCGCGTCCGCTTCGAGCGGCCGGAAGGGTGGAAGGTGGCCACGCAGCTGGTCCCCACCGCGGACTCCGCCGTCTTCACCGCGCCCAACCTGCAGTACTTCATGGACTCGCCCACGGAGGTGTCGGCGTGGGAATCGCGGGAGTGGACGGTGCCGGGGCGCGACGGGCGGCCGCACACCATCCGCCTGGTCGTCCACCACCTGGGGACGGCGGAGGAGGTGGACCGCTACGCGGAAAAGGCCCGCCACGTGGTCGCCGAGCAGATCGCCGTCTTCGGCGAGCCGCCGGGGTTCGACTTCGGCACCTACACCTTCCTGGCGGACTACCTGCCCTGGGTGGCGGGCGACGGGATGGAGCACCGCAACAGCACCGTCATCATCAACCGGCGCCCGCTCTCCACCGGTGAGATGGGGAACCTGGGCACGCTGTCGCACGAGTTCTTCCACGCGTGGAACGTGGAGCGCATCCGCCCCGCCGCGCTGGAGCCGTTCGACTTCACCCGCGCCAACATGAGCGGAGAGCTGTGGTTCGCCGAGGGCTTCACCAGCTACTACGACGACCTCTTCATCCGCCGCGCCGGGCTCGTCTCCGACTCCGCGTACGCGACCGGGATCGGCTCCACCATCGTGGCGCCGGTGGTGGCGGCGCCGGGACGAAGCTTCTACTCCGCGGTGGAGATGAGCATGCAGGCGCCCTTCGTGGACGCGGCGTCCTCCGTGGACCCGCACAACCGCGGCAACACCTTTCTTTCCTACTACACGTGGGGATCGGGGATCGGGCTGGGGCTGGACCTCACCCTGCGCACGCGCTTTCCCGGCGTGTCGCTGGACGACTACATGCGCGCGGTGTGGCGCGAGTTCGGCCGCGAGCAGACGGCGGCGCTGGCCCCCGCGCGGCCGTACACGCTGGCCGACCTGCGCCGCGTGCTGGGCGAGGTGACGCGCGACCCGGCCTTCGCCGGCGACTTCTTCGACCGCTACGTCGAGGGACACGAGGTGGTGGACTACGCCGCCCTGCTCGCGCGGGCCGGGTTCCTGCTGCGCAAGCAGGCGCCGGGGCGCCCCTGGCTGGGCGTGCCCATCTCGCCGGGCGAGGGCGGCGTGCTGGTGGACGACTGGCCCCTTTCCCACGGCTCGGTGTACCGGGCCGGGCTGAGCGCGGACGACGTGATC
The DNA here is from genome assembly GCA_035720605.1 of Longimicrobium sp. Taxonomy (GTDB): domain Bacteria; phylum Gemmatimonadota; class Gemmatimonadetes; order Longimicrobiales; family Longimicrobiaceae; genus Longimicrobium. Next base: position 4,758 of record DASTNU010001144.1, read on the forward strand.
GTGTCCATGGACGGCCGGCCCACGCCCGACCCCGACGCGCTGCGGGCGATCCTGGCCGCGCACGCCGCGGGCGACGTGGTGCAGGTGGAGTGGATGCAGCGCGGCCAGCGCCGCAGCGGGCCGATGACGCTGGCGGAGAACCCCGCGCTGGAGGTGGTGACGTACGAGAGCGCGGGAATGCCGGTGACGGCGGAGATGCGTGCCTTTCGCGAGGCGTGGCTGGGCTCGCGGGCGGCGCGATGACCTGGGAGAGACGAGAATGCGCGCAAGGGTGTTGATGACAGGCGTCTGCGCGGCGGCGGCGGCCGTCGTGGTGGCGTGCAGGGACGGCAGCTCGGACACGGGAGAGGATCCGCCGATGGAGCCCACGGCGCCGATCGTGGCGGTGCAGCAGGTGCGCAGCTATCCGCACGATTCCACCGCGTTCACGCAGGGGCTGCTGTGGCGCGAGGGCCGGCTGTACGAGAGCACCGGCCGCTACGGCGAGTCGTCGCTGCGGCTGGTGGAGCTGCAGACGGGACGCGTGCTGCAGCGGGTGAGCCTGGGCCAGGAGTACTTCGCCGAGGGGATCGCGGCCGTGGGCGACCGCCTGTACCAGCTCACCTGGAAGGAGGGCGTCGCCTTCCTGTACGACCCCGCCACGCTGGGCAGTCTGGGCCAGGTGCAGTACAACGGCGAGGGATGGGGGCTCACCTCCGACGGCCGGCGGCTCATCGTGAGCGACGGGTCCAGCTACCTCACCTTCATCCAGCCGGGGGACTTCCAGATCGACACGACGATCCGGGTGACGGACGGCGGCCAGCCGGTGGACCAGCTGAACGAGCTGGAGTGGGTGCGCGGCGAAGTGTGGGCGAACGTCTGGCACACGCCGCACATCGTGCGCATCGACCCGCAGACGGGGCGGGTGAAGGGACGGCTGGACCTGAGCGCGCTGCTGCCCGGCAGCCCCGACCCGGAGGGCGTGGCCAACGGCATCGCGTTCGACGAGGCGGGGAACCGGCTGCTGGTGACGGGCAAGCTGTGGTCGCGGCTGTACGAGATCAGCATTCCCTCGCTGGGGATCGGCGGGGGCGCGGCGGGGGGATGAGGAAGGACGCGGTGAAACCGGCGGTGCGCGGGACTCGTATGATCCCGGCGTGAGTACAGACCGCCGATCCCTCAAAGGCCACCCTGCCCATGTTCGTTCTTCGCATTCTCTTCCGGACCCTGATCGTGGGGCTGGTGACCCGGCTCCTGGGAGGGTTCGCCCCCCTTCTCCGCAGGTTCATCCGCCTGATCTGGCGCTGAGGCGGCGGCTGTGACCGGCCGGCCGGGCCCCGCACCCGCGGGCGCCCGGCCGGCACTTTTTGTGGAGTGTGCGGATGGTTCTCCAAGATCGCGCATCAGGTGGTCCGGGCGGCTCGTTCCGGTGCACGCCCCATTCTCATGAATCGGGCTTGGGACCGTGAGAGCAAAGGAGACGGCATGAGAAAACGCTGTTCATCCCCGGTCAGTCGAAGCCCCGCGCAGTTTGCGGGGCTTTCCGCGGTGGTTGCGGCGGCTTCAGCCGCTCAGTCGCGGAGACTGGCGCCGCACACCGCGGAGGCGCATCGTGTCTCCTCCATCGCCCCGCCTTCTCGTCCGGGAGATCATGTCCGAAGCGCCCGCCCTGCCGCCCACGCTGACCACTGAACGGCTGCTGCTGCGCGCGTTCACGGCGGACGACGCGCCGGCGACGCAGGAGTACGTCTCTTCCTGGGAGCTGGCGAGCACCACGGCCGCCATCCCCCACCCGTACCCGCCCGGCGCCGCGAAGGCGTGGATCGACACGCACGCCGTCCGGCACGCCGGCGGCGAGGCCGTCGTCCTGGCGGTCACGCTGCGCGAGTCGGGAGAGCTGGTGGGCTCCATCGAGCTGCGGATCGCGGACGGGCACCGGCGCGGCGACCTGGGCTACTGGACCGGCCCGCCGCACTGGGGGCGGGGATACGCCACGGAAGCCGCGGACGCGCTGGTGCGCTGGGCGTTCCGCGACCTGGGCCTGCACCGCGTCTTCGCCGCGTGCTTCACCCGCAACCCCGCGTCCGGCGCCGTGCTGCGCAGGATCGGCATGCGCCACGAGGGGACCCTGCGCAGCCACGTGCCCCGCTGGGGCGCGCTGGAAGACCTGGAGGTGTACGGAATGCTCGCGGACGAGCTGCCCGCCGGGGCCGAGCGCTGAAAGCCGCCGCGGAGGAGAAGCGGTCTCGTCGGCGCGAAGGCGGAGCGCGTGTCGGTTGGTGCGGGAGACGAAACAAGGCGCCGGAGGATGTCATCCCCCGG
>DASTNU010001145.1:0-4856 GCA_035720605.1 Longimicrobium sp.
TGAAAGACCACATTTGAAGCAGCGGCGCCCCATGGATTTACGCGGTAATGCGCCAACGTTCATGGAAGGTACGGCGGGTGAAATGGGACAGGGAAAGGACAGACACTGGGGCGCGGCGTGGCCTGCCGCATTGAACGGCGCTTCCGCATCCCTGCGTCTATCTCGGCGGTAATGCCCGGCGGGTACCATGAGAGTGAGACGTACGGCAACCCGCGTCCCGTCGGCCGGACTGCGCCGCCCGGTCCGCATCGCGAGCCGAGTCACGATTGAAGCGCAGAGGGATTCGAAGGACAAGCGATCCTCCAGTCCCCTACGCCCCTTCCGCCCTGCGTCACCCATCTTGGCGCCAGCGGGTGGAGAACGGCCTCACGCCCCGCCGTCGCCCTGTCGCGGGAGGACATGATGAACGCAGCCCGACTGAAGCGGGCCGAGTTGACGTCGGCGGTGGGCGCCCTGGTGCTTGGCACGGGCCTTGGCGCCCTTTTCGCCCGGTATCTCGCCCCCGCGGCGCTGGCGGTGCTCGTGGCGGGACTCCTCCTGCACGCCTGGGGGATGTACGACAAGCACCGGCTGGAGCGCGGCTCCGAGGCCGCGTCGGTGCGTTACGCCACCGCCCTGTACCGGCTCTGCTGGGGCCTCCTGGCGCTCCTCGCCGCCTACCTGGCAGCGCGGGCGCTCGGCTGACAGGGTGGAGCGAGACGGGTCTGCGGAACGGCGAAAACGCCCGCTCCAGTCCAGATGCTGAAATGCTCACCACGCCAGGCCACCGCGCCGTGTTCCTTAATCTGGTTGCAAAGCGTTTTTATCGGGCGTAAAATAGCGAGGGCTCTTCTATCTGTTCCTTTCGCGGGATGTCCAGCAGCTCGGGGATGGCATGAACCCTTCGGACCACGACCATCATCACCACGGCCGCCCGGAGCCCGAGCCGCCGGTGGAACCCGGCTACCCCGAGCACCCCGAGGTTCCGCACCAGGGCGGGAGTCTCCCCGGCCCGCACGGGGAGCGCGCAGGGCATGACCACGGCCCCGCGGCGGAGCCACACGAGCACGTTCACCACGCCGGGCATGCCGGTAGTCGTGCCGCGAACCCGCACGCGGAGCATCGCGCCGCCGGTCACGACCCCCACGCGGGACACGGCGGGCACGACAAGCACGCCGGGCACAGCGTGGAGATGTTCCGGGACAGGTTCTGGATCACGCTGGCGCTGACGGTGCCCACGGTGGTGTGGGGGCACATGCTGATGTCGCTGACGGGCTGGCACGCGCCGCGGTTCCCCGGATCGCAGTGGATTCCGCCCGTGTTCGGCACCGCCGTCTTCTTCTACGGCGGCATCGTCTTCCTCCGCGGCGCCGTGCAGGAGCTGAAGGACCGCCTGCCGGGGATGATGACGCTGATCTCGCTCGCCATCACGGTGGCGTTCGTCTTCAGCGCGGCGGTCACGCTCGGCTTCCCCGGGATGCCGCTCTGGGAGGAGCTGGCGACGCTGGTCACCATCATGGTGCTCGGCCACTGGATCGAGATGCGCTCGATCAGCCAGGCGCAGGGCGCGCTGAAGGAGCTCGCGAAGCTGCTCCCGAACACGGCGGTGCGTGTCGTGGGCGAGCGGATGGAGGAGGTGCCGATCTCGGACCTCAAGGAGGGCGACGTCGTCCTGGTGCGTCCCGGCGCCAGCGTCCCCGCGGACGGCAGGGTGGCCTCGGGCGAGAGCTCGGTGAACGAGGCGATGATCACCGGCGAGTCGCGCCCGGTGAAGAAAGCCCCGGGCGAGACGGTGATCGCCGGCACGGTGAACGGCGAGGGATCGCTGCGCGTGGAGGTGACGGGGACGGGGGAGCGCACCACCCTGGCCGGGATCATGCGCCTCGTGGAGCAGGCGCAGACCTCCCGCTCCCGCGCGCAGGCGCTCGCCGACCGCGCGGCCTTCTACCTGACCATCATCGCCATCGCGGCCGGCGTGGTCACGCTGGTCGCCTGGCTCCTGCTGCAAGACGATCCCGCGTTCGCGGTGGAGCGGATGGTCACCGTGCTGGTAATCGCGTGCCCCCACGCCCTGGGGCTCGCGGTCCCGCTCGTGATCGCGATCTCCACCACGCTCGGCGCGCGCGGCGGGCTGCTGGTGCGCGACCGGCGGGGGCTGGAGGAGGCGCGGAACCTGACGGCGGTGGTCTTCGACAAGACGGGGACGCTCACGCTCGGCGAGCACCGCGTAGTGCGCCTGGCCACGGCCGACGGGACCGACGAGGACGAGGTTTTGCGGATCGCGGCGGCCGTCGAGCGCGACTCGGAGCACCCGGTCGCGCGGGCGATCGTGAAGAGCGCGGAGGAGCGGGGGCTCTCCGCCCCCGCGGCGGAAGGCTTCGAGGCGATCCCCGGGTACGGGGTGCGGGCCCGGGTCGACGGGCGCACGCTTCAGGTCGGTGGCCCCAACCTCATCCGCAAGCTCGGTGTGAGCCTCCCACCCGGTCTCGCGGCTGCCGGGGAGCAGGCGGCGGAGGCCGGGCGCGCGGTGGTGTTCCTGCTGGAAGGCGAGGCCGCGCTGGCTGCCTTCGTGACGGACGACGCCATCCGCCCGGAGTCGCGCGAGGCCGTCCAACGGCTGCACGACAACCGGATCGAGGTGGTGATGCTCACCGGCGACTCGCAGGCCGTCGCCGAGTCGGTTGCGCACGAGCTGGGGATCGACACCGTCTTCGCGGAGGTCCTCCCGGACCAGAAGGCCGGGAAGATCAGGGAGCTGCAGGCGCAGGGGAAGCGCGTGGCGATGGTGGGCGACGGGGTGAACGACGCGCCCGCGCTGCTGACCGCCGACGTGGGCGTCGCCATCGGCGCGGGGACGGACGTGGCCGTCGAGGCGGGCGACGTGGTGCTGGTGCGGAGCGACCCGCGCGACGTGCCCCGGATCGTGGAGCTGTCGAAGGCGACCTACCGCAAGATGATCCAGAACCTCTGGTGGGCCGCCGGCTACAACATCGTCGCGATCCCGCTGGCCGCGGGCGTCGCCTACCGCTGGGGGCTCGTGCTCTCCCCGGCGATCGGCGCCGTGCTGATGTCGCTCTCCACCGTGATCGTGGCGATCAACGCGCAGCTCCTGCGGCGCGCACGGCTGTAGATGTACCCGGCCGAACGGGTGAAGGACCCGCCGGCCTCACCCGGGACACGGTATCCGCGAATGAACCGCGCCACTCGACTTTCTCTCCGCGCCGCCGCGCTGCCGCTCCTCGCCGCGCTCGCGCTGCCGCTCTCCGCCCAGCCGCCGGCGCACGCGCACGGCGCGCACGGCGCCACCCGGCAGGGCGACTCCGCAGCCGTCGCGGCCACGGTGGAGCGCTACCACCAGGCGCTCGCCTCCGCGGACAGCGCCGGCGCGCTGGCGCTGCTCACGGCGGACGCGGTGATCCTGGAGAGCGGCGGCGTGGAAACCCGCGCCGAGTACCGCGCGCACCACCTGCAGTCGGACATCGAGTTCGCGCGGGCGATCCGCAGCACCCGCGGGCCCGTGCTGGTTCGCGTGCACGGCGACGTGGCCTGGGCCAGCTCGACCAGCACCACGCAGGGCGAGTTCCGTGGCCGGCAGATCAACTCCGCGGGCGCGGAGCTGATGGTGCTCACGCGCACGCCGCAGGGGTGGAGGATCGCCGCGATCCACAGGTCGTCGCGCAACCGCCGGTAGCCGCGCTTCTCCCCCGACCTGTAGCCACGACGTGGGGAACGTTCCCACAGGGAATAGCGAAGGAAGCCGGATTGGCGCTCACCACGAGCCGCGTTATCTTGTCCGCATGATCCGCCGCCGCATGCTTGCCGCGCTGCTCGCGCTCGCCACCTTCACCGCCTCGTTCGCGGAGCAGGTGTGGGCCTCGACGTGCGACGAGACCATGGACATGCAGGAGACGCCGCGCGCGGAGGCGATGGCCGGGATGGACCACGGGCAGGGGCACGGCTCCATGCCGGCCCCTGCCCAGGACCACGACCGCCGCGTGCCGGAGTGCCCGCTCGCGGCCGCGCTGGCGCTCAACGGCGGCTGCTCCATCACCTTCCAGCCCGCTACGGGGCTCGTTCCCCCGCAGCTCTTCACCGCGACCACGTCGGCCGCGCTCCCCGCGCCGGACGACGTGCTCGACCTCCTTCCCGCCACTCCCCCGTTCCACCCCCCGAAGGCGTAGGCTCTCTCCCGGACCAGCGTGTCCGGGCCGGTTCCCTTTCGACACGACGAACCCAACTCCCGGCGCCGTCCGGCTGCACACGCACGTGCATCCCTCGCGGCCCCGGAGGAGAGCCTTGCCTTGAGAGCCCCTGTTTTCGCGGCGCTGCTCCTGCTCGCCCTCGCCGTTCCGGCAAGGGCACAGGAGCCCAGCGCCGCACACCCGGTCTCCGCGCCGGACACGCTGGTGGCGCGCGCGCTCGCCGCCCACCCGCGTCTCCGTGCGGCCCAGGCGCGCCTGGACGCCGCCCGCGGCCGCGTGGCACCGGCCGGCGCGCGGCCCGACCCCATGCTGATGGCCGGCATCCAGAACCTCCCCGTCTCCCGGCCAGGCTTCAGCGCCGACGAGATGACGATGAAGATGGTCGGCGTGAGCCAGACCTTCCCCTACCCGGGCAAGCTCCCCCTCGCCCGGGCCGTGGCGGAGCGCGAGGCGGACGCCGCCGCGGCCGAGCTGGAGGCGGCGCGGCTCGAGGTCCGGCGCGAGGTGCTGGACGCCTGGTACGAGCTGGCGTTCATCGACCGCGCGCTGGAGATCGTGGAGCGCAACCGCTCCACCCTCGCCGCCCTGGTGGCGGCCACGGAGGTACGCTACGGCGCCGGGACCGGCAGCCAGCAGGAGGTGCTCCGGGCGCGGCTCGAAGCCACGCGGCTGGGC
>DASTNU010001146.1:0-3551 GCA_035720605.1 Longimicrobium sp.
AGCGCACGTTCACCAGCGTCCCCGGCGGGATGTCGCACTCGCCCTGCCCCGCGACGGTGCGCGCCGGCGCGGCGGACGCGCAGGCACCCAGCAGCAGCCCCAGCGCGGCGCCCAGGGCGCGCGGCAGCCTAGAAGTCATAACGCGTCCCGTCCTCTCCCAGCGTCATCTCGGCGAAGACCGTACGCGCCTCCGCCAGGTCGCCGTCGGTGACGCCGGGGGGCAGGTGGACGAGCACCATCCGCCGCGCCCCCGCGTCGCGGGCCACCTCGGCGGCCTGCACGTAGGTGGTGTGGCCGCCCAGCGTGGTCCCCGTCCCCTCGTGCACCAGCAGGCCGGCGCCGCGCGCCAGCTCGGTGATCTCCGGCGACCTGGCCGTGTCGCACGAGTACGCCGCGATGCCGGACCCCTGCGCGTCCTCCACCCGGATGCCGATCACCGGCACGCCGTGGATCCCCGGCGCCGCGGTGATCCGCCAGCGCTCGTTCGAGAAGACCGGTGCGCCTGGCTCGTGCCGCACCTCGTGCCACTGGATCTCGGGGACGCCGTCCCACCCGCCCGTCTCGAACACCTCCCAGGTGCGGCGGGCCTGGTCGAGGGCGGGGCGGATGCCGTACACGGGGATGGGATGGCGGCGGCCCAGCAGCCAGATCTTCTCCATGAAGAGCGGAAAGCCGGCCACGTGGTCCGGGTGCTCGTGCGTGACGATGAGCGCCTCGATCCCCGCCGGGTCGATGCCGGACGCCATCAGCCGCTGGATGACGTCGCCGCCGCAATCCACCACCACGCTGCGCCCGCCGCTCTCGAAGGCGAGCATGGTGGTGGTGCGCTCCGGGCCGCTTACCCCCGCACCGGTGCCGAGAAGGTGAAGGACGGGCATCTGCCTCTGTCTCCGTTCCACGCGTTCATCCCGTTCCCGCGTTCCGGGACACAATGCGCGCGCGGCGGGGGATGCGGCAAGGCGCGTGGGACCGGGGTCGAGCATCGTGCATCGCCGCCGGCCCTGCGCCTGAGCGGGTGAACCCGCCGCAACGAAAGCGGAAAGCCCCGCAAACTGAGCGGGGCTTCAACTGCGCGGAGGGGCGAGATCTCCCGGACGCGCCGGTCCTCGCCTGAGCAACGACGGCGAAGCGAGGTCGAGGTGCCGTGGCGATCAGCTCGCCTTGAGCCGCTTCTCTCCTGCGGCGCGGCAGACAGGCTGTGGTGCGGCCGTGAGCAGAGGATGGCTGTCGATCCCCCTGTCGCGACCGGGGGCACAAATCCGTTGTATGGGTTCACCCTGATGGACGATGCGATCTCACCGTGCGAGTCCGCGCAGGCGGACTTCGTGACTTTCCAGCAGCGGTTTCAACCGCCGGGCGGGATGCTGGCCCGCGCGCGTCTCATCGTCCATAACCCCGAATCTCGTGGCCTCTCCGGAGAATCAGCATGTTCAAGCGGATCGGGTTCATCGTGTTCCTGGTCTCCCTGGCGCCGCGTCTGGCTGCGCAGCCTGATCCGCCCCATCTCGACAGCCTGATGGCGCACTGGCTGAAGCACGGGGTGTCGTCCGGCTGGCAGCCCTATCGACTGCTCACCGGGTGCACGAACCTGGCGGACTGGCAGGAGCGCGGCATCAAGCTGCTGCTCAGGGCGGAGCTCTCCCCGGAGCGGAGGAACGACCTGGCGCGAGCGTGGGGCGCCGCTTTGAGGCGCTGCCGTAACGCCCATGTGGAGGACTGGTTCTTCCACCATGTGAACGCGGCGATGGAAAGCGGTGAGCACGTGTATGGGCTCCACACGTTCTGGTGGGCGCTCGAGAACGCGGATTCACCCGGGATTCGAGAGTACCTGCGAAACCTGATGCTGGACGTGAGCAGGTCAGAGTCGTACCGGGTCGCGGCCGGGGGGGCGCTGTTCACCCGCTTCGGGCCGGAAGAGCAGATGCGCGAATACTTGAGTGCCTTCGAGACCGGGAAAATGCCGTTTGGGACAGCCATGGCACAGACAGAGCTGCTGCTGCAAAGGGACGCGGAACGGCTCCTCCGTGAGGTAGGCCAGCGGGTCCGCCAGAATCCGCAGCTCGCGGACCAGTGGGCCTTCTCGACGATCGTGCAGAGCTGGGACAGGTTCGCGAGTACGGCGGCCCGCCGGCAGCTTGGTGAAGACCTGCAAGCGGGGCTGCGGCGGACACCCACGGCCGGACAACAGCGGGAGCGGCTGGAGCGTCTCGTGGAAGCGCTTTGGAGCGAGCCTCCTCCGCGCCCAAGCATGCCCCAGCCGTAAGCACAAGGGCAGGTGCGTCCAGTCTCCGACCCACGGCGCCGGGCCCGCGCCTGAGCGGGTGAACCCGCCGCAACGAAAGCGGGAAGCCCCGCAAACTGCGCGGGGCTTCAACTGCTCGTACGGGCGAGATCTCCCAGGCATGCCGGTCCTTCGCCTGAGCGGGTGAATCCGCCGCCGCGAAGGCTTTACTCCGCCTGGGACCGCACCCTGTCACCGTGTCACCCTGTCACCCTGTCACCCTGTCACCCTGTCACGACCCCTCCTCCTTCTCCTCGTCCCCCTTCACCAGGTGGTTGCAGCCGTGGTCCGGGTTGTTGCGCGAGTAGGTGAAGTCGCGGATGTAGTCGCGGATCACGTTCTCCTCCAGGCTTTCCGGCGAGGGGCGGGTGACCCGGAACTCGGTGGCCATCTGCTCGTACCGGGTGGAGTCTTCCTTGCTTGTGGCGCTGTACGCGCTGTCGCGGTACGCCGTCTCGTGCGCCCGCAGGTCCGCGTAGGTGGCGTACACCTGCGCGAACTTGTGCGGCGCGCTCACCAGCGCGGGAACGCTGCCGCGGGCCTGGCTCTGCATCAGCAGGCTGTCCAGCGTGGCCAGCCGCGAGCGCGCGTGCATGGAGAGCGCCTCGGCCACGCAGGCGTCCAGCTGCGCGTTGCGCCGCGCCTGCAGCTGTTCTTCCGTGGGCCCGCGGTCGCCGCAGGCGGAAAGCAGCGCGGCGAGCAGAACGGCGGCGGGGATGGTCCTGAACATGGGGGGATGCCGGTTGGGTGTGGCGAAGAACGGATACGGCTCAGGCGGGGAGCGCCGGCTCCGGAAAGAGCGTGCGCTCCACCAGCTCGCAGATCAGGTGGATGAGGGTGATGTGCCCCTCCTGGATGCGCTCGGTGGCGTGCGCGGGCACCACCAGGCACTCGCCGCACGTCTCGCGCAGCCGGCCCCCGTCGCGCCCCGTGAGCCCCACGGTGAGCGCCCCGCGCGCGTTGCCGGCGTCCACCGCCAGCAGCACGTTGGGCGAGCTGCCGCTGGTGCTGATGGCCACCAGCACGTCGCCGGGGCGCACCATCGTCTCCACCTGGCGGCTGAACACCGTGGCGAAGTCGTAGTCGTTGCTCCAGCAGGTGAGCGTGGCCGCGTCCAGCAGGTGGTGCGCCGGCAGCCCCGGCCGCTCGCGCTTGTACCGCGCCACCAGCTCCTCCACCAGGTGCATGGCGTCGCAGGCGCTGCCGCCGTTGCCGCAGGCGTACAGCCGCCCGCCGGCGCGGAACGCGTCCGCGATGCGCGCGGCGACGC
>DASTNU010001147.1:0-3614 GCA_035720605.1 Longimicrobium sp.
GCCGGATCGGTCCCGGGCGCGGGCACGCTGCCGCCCGTGGTCCCGGACGCGGGCGCGTCGCCGCCCAGCCCGAAGCCGTCGCGTGTCACCGGCGGGGCGGGCTCTTGCGCCACGTCTCCGGCGTCGACCTCGGCCCCGGCGCCGTCGATCGGCTCCGTCTCCGATGCCTGGGCAGGGGTGGCGCCCACCGCCGGGTCCCTGCGCCCGCCGCCCGACATGGCCGCCCACGCCGCGGCGGCCACCAGCAGCAGCGCCAGGACCAGCACCACGGGAAAGCGGCGGCGCGGACGGTCGGCGGAGGGCGGCACGGTGCGCGGCCGCGTGCTGACGTGCGCGGGCGGCCGCGGATGCACCGGCGCGATCACCGTGTGCTCGTCGTCCGGCGGCGCGGCGTGGAACGCCGCGGGCGCGATCACCGTCCCCTCGTCGTCGTCCAGCCCCAGCTCCGGCGGCGGGACGGCGATGTGCGCCAGGGCGCTGTGCACCGCCGTGCGGAAGTCCGGATGCGTGGCGTGCTCCAGCGCCTGCACGAAGCGGTCGGCGTCGGGAAAGCGGTCGCGCGGCTCGACGGCCAGCGCCTTCATCACCACCTGCTCCACCTGCGGCGGCACCTCGGGGTTCAGCTCGCGGATGGGGCGGCGGACGGTCCACCCGGTGGGCATCTGCCCGGGCTCGGTGGTGAACGGCCGCTCCCCGGTAAGGAGCTGGTACCCCACCACGCCCAGGCTGAAGACGTCGGTGGCGGCGGTCAGGTCGCGCGCGCCGCGGATCTGCTCCGGCGAGGCGTACGCGGGCGAGAGCGGGTTGGCGCCCGCGCCGCGGGTGACGGTCTGGTCGTCCTCGATGGCCTGCGCGATCCCGTAGTCCAGCAGGCACACGCGGAACGAGCCCGGGGTGTCGTCGTGGCCCGGGGCCAGGAAGATGTTCCCCGGCTTGACGTCGCGGTGGATGAGGCCCGCGCGGTGGCCCACGGCCAGCCCCTCGGCGGCGTCGCGCAGGATGCAGAGGGCGCGGTCCAGCGGCGGCCGCCCTTCGTCGGCGAGCGCCTGGGCCAGGTTGCGCCCCTGCAGCATCTCCATCACCAGGAAGTCCAGCCCCAGCTCCGGGTCGGTGCCCACGTCGTGCACCGTGACCAGGTTGGGATGGTGGGGCAGGCTGGCGGCGGCCTGCGCCTCGCGGTGCAGCCGCTGGCGCAGCGCCTCGCGCTGCTCCGGGTCCGCCGCGGTGAGGGTGATGACCTTCACGGCGACGGGGCGGCCCAGGCGCTGGTCCGTGGCGCGGTAGACCACCGCGAACCCGCCCCGGCCGATCACCTCTTCGATCGTATAGCGCTTCACCAGCGTGTGGCCGGCGAGCAGCCCTTCCAGTCCAGCCATGAGCCCCTGCGTCGTCTCGCGTCCGGCGTCGGTGGCCGGCGGGGGATGCCGGCAGGATGCACCTCTCCGGCAAGATGCGAACCGGGGGAACGCGTGGTGCGAGCGCAGCCTCTTCCGCCGCGGGAATCGTGACGAAGTGACACGCATCCTCCCCACCCGCCAGGCCCTTCACCCCAGCCCCGCCTCCGCGAGAAGGGCTCACGGATGCGCGACAGGTGTTCATGCGGCAGGGGACTCGCGCGTTCTGAGGGGTCGGACTCCCTTTCCAGAGGATGCGATGAAGCGCCTGACCTCGCCCTTTCCCGGCCGCGCGTCCACGCTCGCGCTCTCCGTGATGCTGCTGGGAGCCATTGCCGCGCCGCTGTACGCGTGCACCATCATCCCGGTGTTCTGGGTGCGGGAGGAACAGCAGCCGGCACTGGTGCTGGAGGCGCTGCGCGACAGCGTCTACGTGGGAACGTTCGTCCCGGAGCGCTACGATCCCCGGGCGCACCAGGCGAGGCTGGTTCCCGCGGAGGCGAAGCGCGCGTACGGACAGCCGTTCCGCGTGCGCGAGGTGGTGGCGCGGGGGGAGGGGCTGCCGGCGGAGGTCCGGCCGGGGGCGCGCGTGGTGGTGCTGAACTGGGGGCTGGGCGCGTCGTGCGGCGCGGAAGCGCCGGCCCGCGCGTACAGCGCGCCGCCGGGGCACCAGGCCTTCGTGCTCCCCGCGCGGCGTCCGATGCCGGCCTCGGCTTCGTGGCAGCCTGCGCGGAGAGCGGACGCACCCGGGCTGCCGGTGCTGGAGATCAGCCCGCACGAGCAGGTGTACGTGGCGCGGTACCATCGGTCCCAGCGCACGACGAACCCTTTGCGCCGCCTCTTTCACCCGCGGCCCATGACGGTGCGGGAGTATGCGGCGATGTACCGCGCCATGCCCGGGCGGCAGGAGTGGCTGCGGGATCCGCGCGGGATGGCGCAGCGCGTCGCCCGCTGGGGCCAGGCGAACCCGGGACTGGCCCGGCGCGAGCCCGCGCGGACGATGGTGCAGCACCTGGACTACATGGTAGAGCGGATGGAGTCCGAGGCGGCCGGGCAGCGCGGCCGGTAGAGCCTCTCCCCGCGATGCGGGGGCCGGGCGGAGGGCGAGACGAACCCGCCACTCGCCCGTGCCGTGGATGCTGGCCCACTCATACCGGATCCGCAGAAAGAATGAGTCTTTTGCCGGAGTCGGTATCAGTCGGGGAGGGGGGCGGGCGATGTACGCAGCAACCCATCCCCTTACCGTTCACTCCGCCCGGTTAGACGATCATTAATCGCTTGTTTGCGTCACGAAGAGGACGTATTGTGCGTTCCATCCGCCGCGCGACGCTCCTTCGCGCCTTCCCACCCTCCAGCCTCCGGCGCCATGAAACGATTCCTGTTCGCGCTGCCGCTCGCCGCGCTGCTTCCCGCGGCGCTCGCGGCGCAGCCACAACCCGGCGGCGAGACCGTCCAGATCAGCTACGAGGAAGAGACGCTCCCCAACGGGCTGCGCGTCGTCTACCACGTGGACCGCTCCACGCCGGTGGCCGCGGTGGACATCTGGTACAACGTGGGCTCCAAGCACGAGCAGCCCGGCCGCACCGGCTTTGCCCACCTGTTCGAGCACATGATGTTCAAGGGCTCGCGCAACGTGGCCGACGGCCAGCACTTCGGCCTGCTGGAGAACGCGGGCGCGGGAGAGATCAACGGAACCACCAACTGGGACCGCACCAACTACTTCGAGCAGGTGCCCAGCAACCAGCTGGAGCTGGCGCTGTGGATGGAGGCGGACCGCATGGGCACGCTGCTGGAGACGCTCACCCCGGAGAAGCTGGAGAACCAGCGCGAGGTGGTGAAGAACGAGCGGCGGCAGAGGGTGGACAACCAGCCGTACGGCAGCTGGACGGAGAAGATGCTGGCGTACCTCTTTCCCGAGGGGCACCCGTACCACCACCCGGTCATCGGCTCCATGGACGACCTGACCGCCGCGACCACGGACGACGTCTCCACCTTCTTTCGCACCTACTACGCGCCCAACAACGCCGTGCTGGTGATCGCCGGCGACATCGACGTGGACAACGCGAAGATGCTGGTGCGCAGGCACTTCGGCGACATCGCGCGGGGGCCCGCGCCCCCGCCGCTGCGCTCCATGGCGCTGCCGCCGCGCATCGGGCAGGCGCGGCGCGAGGTGGTGCAGGACCCCAACGCGCAGGTGCCCGCCATCTTCGTGGGCTTTCG
>DASTNU010001148.1:0-8108 GCA_035720605.1 Longimicrobium sp.
GGGGGGGGTGGTTTGGGCAACCGCTGCTGAGGCGCGCGTGGAGGAATCCCGACGCCTTCCATCTTGCGGTCTGGAGCGACAGGCGATTGTGCGGCCTTGCGGTCGGGCGCGCCTCGGATCGTGATCGCAACGGTGTGCGAACCGCGCTTTCCGTCGAGTACATCGAAGGAGCTCACGATCGGCATCATCCGCTCCGGGGAATGATCGTACTGCTGGCAACGAGCGCCGCGGAAGCATATGGGCGCGCGATCGGTGCGCGATCTCTGCGTTTGATGCACCCGCTGCCTCACATCCTGCACCTCTACACGCGCCTCGGGTTCAGCGTTGTAGGAGAGATGAACAAAGCGTTATATTGCGAGCGGAGGATCGAGCCATGAGCAATCGAACCGCTTCGCCAACCCTGATCTCGCGACCGGCGCCGCCGCGCGCGCGCCGTGCATCCTTCTCCCACCCTGGATGGGGGCTCCGCCGCGTCCATCCCGGCTGGTGGCCTCTGCCGTCCACGGAGGAGGTAGAGGAGCGCCTGCGGAACTACCGCGGCTTCGTCGCGCACCTGACGCCGGAGCAGATCGCGGCCATGGACGCCTGCGACGGGCCCGAGGTACTTGGGAATCCCTACGGGCCCAAGCGCACGTTCTGAGGCTTTCGTCCGCACGTAACCAGAGGCCCCGCCAGCGATGGCGGGGCCTTTCTGCATGCGCACGCTCCGCGGTTTGCGCGCGGGGCGCGGCGGGTGCATCTTGCCGCGTCCGAAACCCCGACCTGACACGCACGACCCGCTGGATCGACCATGACGGATACGAGCACCTCCGGCTTTCGCACCGAGCGCGACTCGCTGGGCGAGATGCAGGTTCCCGCCGGCGCCCTCTACGGCCCGCAGACGCAGCGCGCGGTGGAGAACTTTCCCATCAGCGGCATCCGCTTTCCCCGCCGCTTCATCCACGCCCTGGGGACCGTCAAGAAGGCCGCCGCCCAGGCCAACGTGCAGATGGGGCTGCTGGACGCGGAGATCGGCGACGCCATCGCCCGGGCGGCGGACGAGGTGGTCGAGGGGCGCCTGGACGGCGAGTTCGTGCTGGACATCTTCCAGACGGGGAGCGGCACCTCGAGCAACATGAACGCCAACGAGGTGATCGCCACGCGCGCCTCGCAGCTGCTGGGCGGAGGCCGCAAGGTGCACCCCAACGACCACGTCAACATGGGGCAGAGCTCCAACGACGTGATCCCGACGGCGATGCACGTCTCCGCGCGCGTGGCCATCCACGAGGACCTGGTCCCCGCGCTGGAGCGGCTGCGCGACGCGCTGCAGGCCAAGGCCGCGGAGTTCGACGACGTGGTCAAGAGCGGCCGCACGCACCTGATGGACGCCACGCCGGTGCGGCTGGGGCAGGAGTTCGGCGGGTACGCCTCGCAGCTGGACCACGGCATCCGGCGGCTGCGCAACGCCTCGGAGGAGCTGGCGGAGCTGGCGCTGGGCGGCACGGCGGTGGGCACCGGCACCAACGCGGTCCCCGGCTTTCCCGCCCTGGCCATCGAGAAGATCAGCGAGTCCACCGGGCTGGCCTTTCGCGAGGCGGAGAACCACTTCGAGGCGCAGGGGGCCAAGGACGCCTGCGTCTCCGCCTCCGGCGCGCTCAACACGCTGGCGGTGTCGCTGATGAAGATCGCCAACGACATCCGCTGGCTGGCCAGCGGCCCCACCAGCGGGCTGGCGGAGATCACCCTTCCCGCCATCCAGCCGGGCTCGTCCATCATGCCGGGGAAGGTGAACCCGGTGATGAGCGAGGCGATGATGATGCTGTGCGCGCAGGTGATGGGGAACCACCTGGCGGTCACCATCGGCGGGCAGCACGGCAACTTCGAGCTGAACGTGATGATGCCGGTGATGGCGCACAACCTGTTGCAGTCCGTCAGCATTCTGGCCCGCGGCTGAGACGCCTTCCGCGCCAACGCGGTGCAGGGGATCGGCGCCAACCGCGACCGCTGCCGCGAGCTGCTGGAGAAGAACCCGTCCATCGCCACCGCGCTGAACGCCTACATCGGCTACGACGAGGCCGCGGCCGTGGCCAAGGAGTCGGCCAAGAACTTCGAGTCCGTGCGCGACGTGGTGAAGCGCCGCGGCCTGCTGACGGACGAGCAGCTGGACACGGTGCTGAACGTGCGCGAGATGACGGAGCCCGGCATCCCCGGCGGCGGCGTGGTGGGCGGCGGCGGGGGCTGAGGCCGCGGCTGGCGTGATGTGAGCGGCGGCGCCGGACCCGCGTCCGGGGCCTGAAAATCAGCAGAGAAACGCTGTCCCGGCGCGCGATCTCACGTCCGCCGGGGACCTGTTTGACAACGCGGGGGAAGGATGCGGGCGATCGGCTTTCGTGGAACGAGCGTACAGCCGGCGCGGCGCATCCTTTCCACCGGGTTCGAGCCCAGCCGCAACGAATACGACTGGCTGGGCGACGGAGCCTACTTCTTCCAGGATGCCCCGGCACGCGCGCTCGAATAGCGCGCCAGCGCTTCGGGGCAGAGGCGGCCGTGGTCGGCGCGGAGATCGATCTGGACGACTGCATCGATCTGCTGGATATTCCGTGGGAGCGCACGATCGTAACCATGTTCGAGCATTATCTCGAGCATCTTGCGCAGATCGGTCAGGCTCTACCGAAGCAGACGCGCGGCGCACACCGGCTGGACCGCGAGGTAATGAACTATCTCATCGACGGGATGACCCGGAGCGGCGGGCGCGTGCGGTCCGTGCGAGCGGCGTTTGCCGAGGGTGAGCCGACGTATCCCGGATCGGCGCTGATGAGCAGAGCGCACGTGCAGATCGCGGTGCGCGCTCGCCCGCCTGACCCGGAGGCAGCGCACGCTGCACCGTATCTGCGCGGATCCATCAGCCGATGGAATCCGCTTCTCCGACCATTCTATCCGTGACCGTCACCCCACACATCCTCCCCTGCGGGCACGCGGTCCGCGACCCCGCGCAGACGCACTACTGCGAGTACCTGCGGCTGCAGCAGCTGCTCTCGCTGCAGCCGGACGCGGAGCAGGCGCGCCACCCCGACGAGCACCTGTTCATCGTCACGCACCAGTCGTTCGAGCTCTGGTTCACGCAGCTGCGCACGGACCTGCCGCGCGTCATCGACGCGCTGGACCTCGACGACCTGGGGCTGGCGACGTGGCTGGTGCAGCGGTGCACGGCGGTGGTGCGGATGTTCTCGCCGATGATGCGCGTGCTGGAGACGATGACGCTGGGCGGCTTCTACGCCTTTCGCCACCACCTGGTCCCGGCCAGCGGCGGCGAGAGCGGCCAGTGGCACGAGGTCGAGATCCTCTCCGGCGCGCGTGAGCCGGAGTTCCGGCGCTACCTGGAGGCGGAGGTCAACCCCGACCCCGCCGGGGCGCCGCATTCCCGCCTGTGGACCGGGCGGCTGGAGGAGCTGTGGAACGCGCCGTCGCTCTGCACCGCGGCAATGGCCGCGTTCCAGCGCCGCGGGATGACGCCGGCGGAGGCGTACGCCCGCTCCCACGGCGCCGGGGAAGCGTGGGAGCTGGTGCACCTGGCGGAGGCGCTGCTGGACTACGACGAGGAGGTGCGCTGCTGGCGCTTCGTGCACGCACGCACGGCGGAGCGCACCATCGGCCCGGAGGTGGAGGGGACGGCCGCCACCAGCGGGGTGCGCTACCTGGAGCGCATGGCCACGCACCGCGCCTCGTTCTTCCCCTTTCTCTGGCGCGCCCGCGCCGAGCTGTGGGAGCGCGTCCAGCCGCCCGTCTCCGCTCCCGGCTGACGCCGCGGCACGCGGCGTGAATCCGCCGGTCCGGAGCCCCGGGGCGCCTGAGGCCGGGTCCGGCCACGTGCGGGAAGCCGGAACCGGGTCTCTCCAGCGATCCAGCGGAGTCGGAGAAGTCTTCGGCTCCGTCACGGAGTGACCCGCCCGGGACGTTCCCGGCCACCCATCATCGTCCGCGCACAGTTCTCTCCTGGTCCCCGCACCGGACCGGCGATCCCCCCGCCGGTGATTTTTTGTCCGGTGGCGGCTTCTATCCCGTAAGTGGAGAAACTGATAGTATTTGCTCGCTCACGCACCCCGATTTTCGGGTCCCCCCGTGCGAGTGATCCTCCCGCCCTTCCCCACCAGCCCATCCAGATGAGCCCTCTTTCCGACGCGGCGCCGGCCGCCGCGGTCGTCCGCCACGTTGGCCCCGCGGACGGAGCGACCAGCGAGAGCCTGCTCCACGCCGGCTACCGTGCGGCGGACCGGCTGCTGCGCCGCCTGCTGCTGGCGCACCTGCTCCTGGTGCTGGCGCTGGCGCCGCTGCGCGACACGTGGACGGAAGCGCTGCTGTGGGGCGTGCCGGTGATCGGGCTCGGCTGGCTGGTGGCGTGGCGCTGGGAGGGCCGTCCGGCCGCGCGCTTCGCGATCGCGGCCGCGCTGCTGACCGTATCGGCGCTCATCATCCACCAGACCGGGGGGATGATCGAGATGCACTTCCACATCTTCGCCATCCTCGCCTTTCTGCTGCTCTACCGGGACTGGCGGGTGCCCGTGGCGGGCGCGGCCGTGGTGGCGGTGCACCACGCGGTGTTCAACGCGCTGCAGACCGCAGGCACCGGTGTGATGGTGTTTCAGCACCACACGGGGTGGGGAATCGTGGCCGTGCACGCGGCATGGGTGGTGTTCGAAGTCGCCATCCTGGTCTACATGGCGCGGCTTCTGGCCGGTGAGACGCGCAGCGCGGACGCGCTGGTGCGGATGGCCACGCGCATGGGCGAGGGCGACCTGGCGACGCGGGCGGACGAGGGCGCGGGCGCCGTCGGCGACGCGGTACGGGCGGTGAACCGCGGCACCGGGCGGCTGGCGGGCGCCGTGAGCGGCGTACGCAGGCGGGCGACGGAGGTGGCGGACGTGGCGCACAACTTTACCGCCGTGGCGGACCACGTGACCGGGGCCGCGGACGAGGCGGCGCGGGCGCTGGGCGAGGTGTCGTACGGCACGCAGGAGCAGGCCGCCGGCACGCAGCGGATGGCGGAGACGCTGGGCGGGATGGCGCGCTCCATCGGCGGCATCGCGCGGCGCTCGCAGGGAGTGGCCGGGGCGACGGAGCGCGCCGTACAGGTGGCCCGCGACGGCACGCGGGTCATCGGCGACGCGGTGGGCCGGCTGCAGGCCATCCGCGACACGGTCGTCGCCGCCGCCGGGCAGATCGCCGAGCTGGGCGCGCGCTCGGACCAGGTGGAGCGCATCACTCGCGTGATCGACGACATGGCGGCGCAGACCAACCTGCTGGCGCTGAACACCGCCATCGAAGCCGCCCGCGCGGGGGAGCACGGCCGCGGCTTTGCCGTGGTGGCCGAGGAGGTGCGCAAGCTGGCCACCCGCTCGGGCGAGGCCGCGCGGGAGGCGGCCGACATCATCCGCGACGTGCAGGCGCTTACCGCCCGCGCGGTGCAGAGCATGGAGCGCGGCACGGCGGAGGTGAACGCCGGCGCGTCGCTCGCGGGCGACGCGGAGACGGCGCTGCGCGAGCTGGTCGGCACGGTAGAGCAGACGGTGCGCGACGTAGCCGCCATCTCCGGCGAGGCGGAGGGGATGGCGCGGACCAGCCGAACGGCGCTGGCCACCGCGGGCGTGGACCCCGCGGCCGTGGAGGCCGGGGCGCACGATGCGCTGGACCCGCTGGTGCGGCTGTCGCGCGCCAACGCGGACGCGGCGGAGTCGGCCGCGGCCGCGGTGGAGGAGATCAACGCCGCCATGCAGGAGATGAGCGCCTCCGCCGAAGAGCTTGCGCAGATCGCGGGAGAGCTGCAGGCGGAGGTCCAGCGCTTTCGCACGGGAGAGGACGACGGCCCGGCGGCGGAGCCGGGGGTCCCGGTCTCCATCCCGCGGCTGGTGGACCTGCCCGCCACGCAGGCCGCTGCGGCCTGAACCGGGGGCCCGCACGGGGGTAAAGCCGCCGGTCCGCCCTTCACACCCGGGCGGACCGGCGGCTTTTATCCCACGATCCTCCCGATGCCGAATCGACTCGCTCGGGTCCTTCCGCTGCTGGCCGGGTTGGCCGCCGCGGGCGGGTGCACGATGAACCTGCGGCAGGTGGAGGGGCCGGACGCGAGCGCCGTCCCCACCTTCTGGCCGTACCAGAGCCTGGTGTTCGCGGCGCGGACGGCCGACGGCGTGTTCGTCGTGGACCTGGGGTGGAGCCGCGGGGGCCGCGCGCTGCGCCGCACGCTGGCGGCGATCGGCGCGCGGCCGGAGGACGTGACCGACGTCTTCCTGACGCACGGCCACCGCGACCACATCATGGGGTGGCCGGCCGTGCGGCACGCCCGCTTTCACCTGATGCAGGCGGAGGTGCCGCTCTTCCTGGGCCAGCTGGGGCACGCGGACCTCCCCTCGCGCGCCGCCCGCGCCGCGGTTGGCGACGTGGGTCCGTGGCCCGGCGAGGTGGACGTGCGCCCGTTCTCGGGCGACACCGCGTTCGTGCTGGGCGCCGACACCATCCGCGCCTTCGTGGTCCCCGGGCACACGCCGGGGAGCACCGCCTACCTGTACCGCGGCGTGCTGTTCGCCGGCGACGCCATCTCGCGGCCGTACCACACCGGCTTCGGACCCGGGATGGGCATCTTCACCACCGACCGGGCCGCCAACCGCGCCGCCCTCGCCTCGCTCTTCGAGCGCATCCGCCCGTACGACGTGCGGTGGGTGTGCACCGCCCACGGCAAGTGCGCCCGCCCCGACGAGCGCTTCATCCGCAAGGTCCTGCGCTGATCAACCGATCCGCCGCGCGCTCGGGCATCTCCAACGAACGCCTGCGGGTGCGCTTCATGATGATCGATTCATCCTCTGGATCCAGTCGCCGGCTCGCCAGGAACTCGGCTCGACGGCTGGGGGACTCTCCTCTCGCGCGAGCCTCTTCCTCCAGCGGGCCGTAGAGAGGCGGCGCGACCTCCCATCCCGGTTCAACCTCCCCTACCTCCAGGCTGATCTTTCTCGCCCCTGCCCCGCCCGTGGCGCCGTCCAGGGGGACTCCCGCCTATCGGTGGAGGAGATCGAGCGCCTGACCGAGGCGCTCGATGGGTTCCCGAGCGGGTGACCGCTCACCAGCTCCAGACGCCGGTGCCGGGGTCGAGGCAGGCGGAGGAGACCGTCGCGCCGAGGCGGGCCTCGATCTCGCCGGCGAGATCCCGGCGCACCCGCTCCGCCACCTCCGCGCCTACCGGCTCCAGGATCTCCGAGACCAGGAACGCGCGCCGGGTCTCCGGCGTCACCTTGGCCTTCTCCGACTGGCGCCAGACGAAGTGGCGGGTGACCAGCTCCTCGGAGTCGCGGTAGGCGAGCTCGCTGGCGCCGACGGTCGCGGTCTCCTCCTCTCCCAGCGCCCGAAACGGCTCGCCGCCGGCGGTGAAGCCGAGCTCGATGGTGCCGCCGGTCAGCTCGTCCGCGTCCCAACCTCCCGCGGGGACGACGTGGCGCAGCGAGATCGTGTTGTAGAGGTCGACCAGCGGGTTGAGGGCGGGCAGCGAACCGCCGCCCAGCACCCGCCGGACCAGCGCCTCGATCGCGCTCGGGTGCTTCTTGACCGAGATCCCGAGCCGCTTGTAGACATCGCGCCAGGCGGCGACGTGGGGGTGGCTCTGGGCGTTCGGGTACGGCCAGCCGGTGCGCAGCCGGTCGGCCGCCGCGGCCTGGAGCGCGCGGACCCCCGGGGCCGGCGACCGGTTGTCGAGCCCCTCGGCCAGCACCACCACCAAGCGCATCCCCGGGAGCGCCTCCCAGACCTCCGGGTGGATTCGGAACGCCATCGGGCCGGACTCTACCGGACCGCCCGGGCACGCCCGCGCTCCGCCAGGCGGCGCAGGCCGAGTTCGGCGCGGCCGAGGGTCTCGTCGGACTTCGCGAAGCAGAACCGGGCCAGGTCGTCGCCGGCGCCGGGAGTGGAGAAGAACCGGCCGCCCGGGACGGCGCCCACGCCCGCCTTGTCGATCAGCGCGAGGACCGCCTCGCCGGCGTCCCGCCGGCCCAGCGCGCGGACGTCGGCGAGCACGAAGTAGCCGCCGCTCGCGCGCGTTGGAGAGAGCCCGGCGCCGGCGAGCGCCGCGCACAGGCGGTCGCGGCCGG
>DASTNU010001149.1:0-3301 GCA_035720605.1 Longimicrobium sp.
GCGATGCCGCGGCGCGCATGATCCGGGTGCACGAAGAAGGCGCGGATGCGGGCAGGCTCCGTCGCCGGGTCCAGCCGCGGGTCTTCCACGTCCCTGGCCTGGTCGCCGCCGTAGAGGGTGCGGCGCAGGCTCCATCCCCCG
Source organism: Longimicrobium sp. (assembly GCA_035720605.1). GTDB lineage: Bacteria > Gemmatimonadota > Gemmatimonadetes > Longimicrobiales > Longimicrobiaceae > Longimicrobium. The sequence goes on from DASTNU010001149.1 coordinate 142, forward strand.
CATCCCACCATCTCCCCGCCCGCGTCCTCCACCACGAAGTACGTGCCGTCCCTGATGAGCTGCGTGTCCGGCCCGAAGACGTGGCGGATGGCGCTCTCGACCTGCTCGGCCGAATAGTATCCCTCGCTCAGTCCGCGCACGGAAAGCGGGATGAGCGCGCGGATGGCGGGAAGGTCGTCCGGCGTGGCAAGGCGAAGACGCATCCAGCCAAGCGAAGCAGTCACGGCAGCCCTGTCAAGAGAACGAAACAGGGAGGGCGCGGAGAACGGCCGATCCGTTCCCTGCGCCCTCCCCTCTCATCGCCCGGCCCTATGCGTGGAGCCCCTGCGGGGCGTCTGGCTCCTCCACCCGTCAGGCTACCCCAGCGCCGCGCCGGCGGCGGCGAGCTCGCGGGCCAGGGCCACCTGGTCGTCCAGCACGTGGTCGATGTCGTCCGGCGTGCTGAGCGGGTTGGCCAGCACCGCGCGCAGGGCGACCACGGGGTTGTCCGCGCCGTAGAGCGTGGCGCCGCTGGTGGTGCGGGAGATGAAGGTGTGCCCCCGCTCCGACTGCACCTGCTGCAGCTTCTCGTTGAACGCGTCGATGTGCCGGTGCCCCGCCGGCGTCAGCAGGCCGGCCCGCACCTCCGCGCGCCACTCCTCCGGCACGAAGCGGTAGAGCACGATGTTCAGCCGCGGCTCCGACAGCAGCTCGAACTCGTCGCGGCCGCGCACGGCCTGGGCCAGGTAGCGCGCCTTGCGGATCCCCTCGTCCATCAGGAACTCGTACCCGCCCTGCCCCAGCAGCTCCAGCGCGCCGTGCAGCAGCAGCGACATCGCGGCGCGCGACCCTTCCAGCGACCGCTGGCCCAGGTCCGCCGAGCCGGCGCGGGCCGTGTACTGCGCGTGCTTCTCGATGGCGGCCGCCAGCGACGGGTCGCGGAGAAAGAGCATCCCGATCCCCTGCGGCAGGTACAGCTGCTTGTGGCCGTCGAAGGTCACCGTGTCGGCGCGCTCGATGCCGCGCAGGATGGGGCGGTGCGTGTCGGAAAAGACGGTGGGGCCGCCCCAGGCCGCGTCCACGTGGTAGTGGATGCCCTCCCGGGCCGCCAGCTCCGCCAGCGCCTCCAGGTCGTCCACGCTCCCGGCGTCGGTGCTCCCCGCCACGCCCACGATGGCCAGCACCAGCACCTTCTGCCGCCGGCAATGCTCCACCGCCTCGCGCACGGCCTGCAGGTCCACGCTGCCGTCCGTGCCGGTGGGGATGCGCATCAGGGAGTCCGTTCCCAGCCCCAGCAGCCCCATCCCCTTGTCGAAGGAATAGTGCATCTGCACGGAGCCGATCACGGCCGCGCCCCGGTAGCCGTAGTGGGCCAGCGCCGCCGCCGTCCCCGCCCGCTCCACCCCGCGGAACGCGCCGTCCGGCCCCAGGCGCCGGTTGCGGGCGCAGGCCAGCGCGGTCACGTTGGCCAGCGTGCCCCCCGAGGTGATGATCCCCAGCGTGCTCCCCGCGTCCTGCGCGTGCCGGTCGTAGAACGCGTCGGACAGGCCGTAGATCAGGCGGTGCAGCCGCGCCAGCGCCTGCCGCTCGTAGAAGGTGAGGGCCTTGGACGTCTCGGTCTTCACCACGTTCTGGTTCATCGCCGTCATCAGCCGCATGAGCGGCCGGACGAAGTACGGCAGCGCCGAGGTCATGTGGCCGATGAAGCGCGGCGACGACACCCGCATGATGTCCGGCACCACCTCGTGCTCCAGGTAGTCCAGGTAGTCGCCGGCCTCGCGGGGAAGCTGCGGCACGCGCGTGTCCCCGAACGCCTGGTCCATCCCCTCCAGCCCGCCGCGCGAGGTGGTGGTGGGATCGCGCAGGAGCTCCCGCGCCAGGCGGCCCACCCTCGCGTCCATCTCGTACTCGTCCTCCATGGCGGCGTCGCCGGGCGAGAACAGGTGGCGCACGTACGCCTCCACGTCTTCCGGCCGGACCTCTTCCCACCGCGCGGGAAGGATGCCCCGCCAGGGACCGACCGTCGGGACGTCCAGTGAGCTGCTGCGATCCTCCACGTGGGCCTCTCTGGCCAGAGGTGTTACGCGACGGGCCCTGCGTGGGCCCGGCGGCGGGATTCAATGGATGCTGCGCGCAGGGTGCTGCGATGCCGTGGTGCTGCCCTCGGACAGGCTGCCGGGCGGAGCGTCACCCGCCCTGGCCACGTCCTGCGAAAACCCTCAAAGGAGGACAAGTCCTCCGGATGCACGCGCGCGAAAATAACCCACGTTATACGACAGGCTATAATGAAGTAGGTATGATGGGATGAACAGTATCGCGTTCTCCCCTTTACGTCAACAGATTGCGTAAAACCATTGCCTCAGTGTACGGGCTCCGCGTGCAGCGGAAGAAGAACTTCGCCATAGTTTACAGGGTTATCTGGATACCGTCCTCCGGGTGCTGCGGATTTTGGAGGCAGAATATGGATCGTTTTGACGTATTCGCCATGTCCCCTTGTACGCTGCAAAGCGGCGAGGCGGAAACGGCTCGACATCAGATCTTTTTACGTCATCAATGCGCAATAGTATCCTCGCAGTGACCCGAAGCAGCGAGGCAATGGCAGCAAATGCAGAAAGAAGCCGACGGACCGCGGAGGAGCTGGTGCCCCTCCGCGGCTCATCGGTTTGCTATCAGGATGATCGTGCCGTGCGTTATGGCGGCTACTCCAGCCCCCGTTTGCGGCGCACGTAGCCGGCGTAGCTGACGGTAAGGAGCACGCCGCCCGCCGCGATCCCCTGCCCCGCGTCGATCAGGACCTGCGCGTCCTCCGGCTTCATCACCAGGGCGAACCCCAGCCCGGTGACGAACGCGCCCGCCACGCACCACGCCAGGCACACCAGCAGGGTGACGACCCAGTACCGACGCTCCGCCCGCCGCGACTCCTCCTCGGCGGCGACGCGCTCCTCGATCATCCTCTCGTACTCTTCGCGGGGAATGGGCATCGGTCGTACGGGAGGAAGGGGATGGGCGGCGGAGCGCGGGAAGGAACCCCGCGCGGGCGAATGCGTTCCCCCGCTTCCCAAACGCCGCGCGATGAAACATCTTACACGCACCGCGCGTTTCTGCACTCCGCCCGCGGCACCCTCCGCGGCGTACCACCCCGTTCCCCCTCTGCTGGACCTCAGAGATGGCGATACGCGAA
>DASTNU010001150.1:0-9314 GCA_035720605.1 Longimicrobium sp.
CTGGCCGCCCTGGCGGCCGCCGAGGTCACCGCCGCCTACGTCCGCGAGCTGCAGGCGGCAGGCTTCGCCACCCTCACGCCCGAGCAGATCGTGCGCCTGCGCCACAGCGGCGTGGACCGCGAGCTGGTGCGGAGCCGGCGCGAGTCGCCGAAGCAGCGTTGAGCGGAGCGCCGTAGCTGCCGTTCTCTCCCGTGCTGTCATTCTGAGGGAGGCGCTCGCGTGATCCTGCCTCGTCTGGATGCATGCGCGCCGACCGGAGAATCTGGTGGAGTAGCGCAGTGACTCGCCCGCGCATCGTTCCCCAGAAACCCGGCGCACGGGTGGGACCCTGCACTCCGGCGGCCAGATTCTTCGGTCGGCGCCCGGAACTCCGCGAGCGGGAGAGAAGCGGCAGGGCGCCTCCCTCGGAATGACAGCCGGGGGCGGGAAAAAAGAAAAGAAGCACGGCGGGGCGATTTTCACTCGCCTGCCTGACAGCGACGGGTGCGCGACGCATCGCAACGATCTACAGGAGCCAATCCATGCGCAGAGCGATCACCATCCCTGCGGCCGGCATCTTCCTGGTGACGGCGGCCGTCCTTACCGCCACGGCCAAGGAGCGGCCGGGCGCCGACGGCGTCGCGGCCCACGCAGTCCGCATCACCCGCACCGGCGCCGCCCAGGAGGGAACGTGGACGGCGGAGGCGCGGGAGGACGGGCGCATCCAGCTCTCGCTCCACTGGGAGCGGCACTCCAGCTGGGGCCAACCCTTCGACCGCGCGGAGCTGCGCGGCGTCACGGACGAGCAGATCCGCGCGGCGGCCTCCACCCGGGTCACCTTCCGCGTGGAGCGCGAGGCCGGCGCCGTCGACTTCGAGGGGAACTTCCGCGAGGGAAAGGGCGCCGGCCACTTCCAGTTCCATCCCGACCGCGGCTTCGCGGCCACGCTGCGTGGACTGGGGATCGAGGACGCGGAGCGCGTGACGGACAGGGACCTGCTGATGCTCACCATGGGAAATGCGTCGTCCGCCTCCCTCCGCGAGCTCGGGTCGCTGGGCGTGCGCGCGCGGGAGCTGGAGGAGGTGGTCGACCTCTCCATCCACCGCGTGACGCCGGAGTACGTGCGGGAGCTGCGCGCGCTGGGGCTGGAGGGGACGAACAGCGTGGCGAGCGTGGTGGAGATGCGCATCCACGGGATCAGCGCGGCGTACGTGCGCGAGCTGGCGTCGCTGGGGTACACTGGGCTTTCCCGCGGCCAGCTGCTGGAGATGGGGATCCACGGCGTGGGGGCGGAGCAGGTGCGTGAGCTCCGCGAGCTGGGGTACCGCGAACTGACGGCGCGGCAGCTGGTGGACATGCGCATCCACGACGCCACGGGCGAGTACATCCGCTCCATGCGCGAGGCCGGCTTCGGCGATCTGTCCCCGGAGGCGCTGGTGGAGATGCGCATCCACAACGTCAGCGCGCGCTACCTCCGCGAGCTGGCGGACGCGGGCTTTCGCGACCTCACCCGCGAGCAGGTGATGCAGATGGGGCTGCACGGGGTGACGCCGGAGTACATCCGCGAGGTGCGCGAGGCCGGCTTTGGCGACCTGGGGCCGGAGGAGCTGGCGCAGCTGCGCATCCACGACGTCACCGCGGGCTACGTCCGCGAGCTGGCGGCGCTGGGGTACCGCGACCTGTCGCTGGAGCAGGTGATGCAGATGGGGATCCACGGAGTGACGCCGGAGTTCATCCGCGAGGTGCGCGAGGCCGGCTTTCGCGACCTGTCCGCCGAGACGCTGGTGCAGATGAAGATCCACGGCATCGGCTCGGAGTACGTCCGGGGCGCCCGCCGCAACCGCTGATCCCGTCCTCCCGCCTTTCGTCACCCGGATGATGCGGAGCCGCAACCTTCCCGCTCTCCTTGTGCTCGCTGGCATCCGCACCGGAGGGCGGGACGGCGGTCCCGGCGGCGGCCGATGCGGTCCAGCCGGAGCGCGCGGTCCCGGCGCCGCTGGTGGATCATCACCAGCACCTGCCCTCCCGGGCCGGCGCCGCCGCCTGGTCGCACCCGGGGGTGCCGGCCGTGCCGGTGCCGGGAGAGGTGAACGACCTGCTGGCGCGCCGCGACCGCGCCTTCGGCGACTGGGCCGCGCCTGTAACGCTTTACGTGGATGGTGCTGTCCTTCTGGTGAGCGACGGGATCGCGCCGGGGCTGGCGCGGGGGAGGGACGCGGGCCATCATCCGCGGCCTGCTGCCGCTCCACGGACGACGAGCTGGCGGCCATCGCCCGCAACGCCGCGCCGTACGTGCGCTGAGGCCGGGTCGAACCGACACGCCGCCGCGCGTTCACCCTACAACCTTTCGGCCGGGCGCCGCATCCAAACGCCGGCCTTCCGCAACCGTCGCCCTCCCTCCCGGCTGGTGCACATGCACACGCTTCGTAAGACCGCTGGACTCCTCGCCCTCCTGCTGGCCGTGGCCGCGCCGGCGGCCGCGCAGAACGGCGCGCACGCCACCGGCACCTCGCCGCGCATGCAGGCGGTGGAGCGCACCGTCCCCATCGTGCTGGACGGGGTGCTGGACGAGGCGGTGTGGCAGAGCGCCACCCCGGCCACGAACTTCACCCAGCAGGACCCCAACGAGGGGCAGCCCGCCACGCAGCGCACCGAGATCCGCATCGCCTACGACGCCGAGGCGCTCTACATTGGGGCGCGGATGTTCGACTCGCTGGGCGCTCGCGGCGTCCGCAGCCGGCTGGCGCGCCGCGACCAGGACGTGGAATCCGACTACATCGAGTTCGTGCTGGACACCTACCACGACCACACGGGGCGCACCATCTTCCAGGTCAACCCCTCGGGCGTGAAGTACGACGCCGGCCAGGCCTCGTCGTACGCGGACCCCTCGTGGGACCCCGTGTGGGCAACGGAGACGCGCATCGACTCGCTGGGGTGGACGGCGGAGATGCGCATTCCCTTCAGCCAGCTGCGCTTTCCCCGCGACAGCATGCAGACGTGGGGGATGCAGGTGTGGCGCTACGTGCAGCGGCTGAACGAGACGTCGATGTGGAGCCCGTGGGGGAAGCGCGACAACGGCGGGCCGCAGCGCTTCGGGCACGTGGAGGGGGTGCGCGCGCCGCGCAGCCGCGGGCGGATGGAGCTCCTTCCCTACGCGCTCACCCGCGCCAGCTACGTGGACCCCCAGCAGCCCGGCAGCCCCTTCCAGGACGGCCAGGACTACGACATGCGGATCGGGGGCGACCTCAAGTACCAGCTCAGCTCCACCCTCACCCTCGACGCGACGATCAACCCGGACTTCGGGCAGGTGGAGGTGGACCCGGCGGTGGTGAACCTGTCCGCCTTCGAGACCTTCTACGAGGAGAAGCGCCCGTTCTTCGTGGAGGGGAGCGGGCTCTTCGGCTTCGGCGGCTTTTCCTGCATCAACTGCAGCAACGTGCAGTCGATGTCGCTCTTCTACTCCCGCCGCATCGGGCGCACGCCGCAGGGCTTCGTGACCCTTCCCGACGCGGAGTTCACCCACTCCCCGGAGAACAGCACCATCCTGGCCGCCGCCAAGGTGACGGGGCGTACCAGCGGCGGGCTGCAGCTGGGGCTGCTGGACGCCTTCACCCGCTCGGAGCGGGCGCTGGTGCAGGACAGCGCCGGCAACCGCAGCACGGAAGAGGTGGAGCCGGCCACCAACTACTTCGTGGCCCGCACCCGGCGCAACTTCCGCGGCGGCAACGCCACGGTGGGGGCCATGGCCACCTCGGTGATCCGCCGGTTCGACTCCGAGGTGCTGGAGCAGCGGCTGGCCGGGCACGCGGAGGCGGTGGGGGTGGACTGGGACATGTGGTGGCGCAACCGCACCTACCACCTGATGGGCAACTTCGCCCTCAGCAACACCTCCGGGGACTCGCTGGCCATCGGGCGGCTGCAGCGCTCGCCCGCGCGCTTCTTCAACCGCCCGGACCGCACCAGCGGCGGCAACGGCCTGTTCAGCGACCTGCTGGACACGCGCGCCACCTCGCTGCGCGGCCACGGCGGCTACCTGCGCTTTGCCAAGGACGCCGGCGACTGGCAGTGGGAGGGCGCGGTGAACTACCGCAGCCCCGGCTTCGAGGTGAACGACGCCGCCTTCCTTTCCCGCGCCGACTACGTGTGGACGCTGGGGAACGTGATGCGCATCTGGAACACGCCCACGCGCAACTACCGGCACTGGCTGGTGATCTTCGGCGGGCAGCACGAGGTGAACTTCGACGGCGACCGCACGGGGGGGCAGCTGCACGCGTTCGCGGGCGGGCAGCTGGCCAACTACTGGAACGTGGCGTTCTACAGCGAGGTGTACCCCCAGGTGAGCGACGACCGCGCCTCGCGGGGCGGGCCGGTGGTGCGGCGGCGAGGCGGCTACTTCCTGCACACCCGGATGAACACGGACACGCGCAAGCCGCTGGTGTTCTCCCTCGCCGCCAACCACCAGGCGTTCGGGGACGGCGCGGGATTCGACGCGGTGAACGCCAGCCTGCGGGTGAAGCCCGCGCCCAACGTGCAGTTTTCCATCGGCCCCTCGTACAGCCGGGAAAGGACCACCGCGCAGTTCGTGCTGCGGCACCTGGACGCCACCGCCACGCACTTCGCGGGGCACCGGGCGCTGTTCGCGGACCTCGAGACCAACCAGCTCTCCATGAACACGCGGCTCAACTGGACCTTCACCCCCACGCTCACCCTGGAGCTGTTCGCGCAGCCGTTCGTCTTCGCGGGCGACTACTCGGAATTCAAGGAGTACACGGGGACGCGCACCACCGAGACCATGGTGTACGGCGAGGACTTCGGCACCATCTGCTTCGACGAGGCCGCCAACCGCTACACGGCGGACCCCGGCGGCGACTGCAACGCGGTGGGCGGCGGCTCCGCCCGGGCGTTCAGCTTCGGCAATCCGGACCTGAACTTCCGCTCGCTGCGGGGCAACGCGGTGCTGCGGTGGGAGTACCGGCCGGGGAGCACGCTCTTCGTGGTGTGGCAGCAGCAGCGTGCCGGCGCGCTGCCGTTCGGCGACTTCGACTTCTCGCGCGATGCCAACGCGATCTTCCAGCAGCGGCCGGACAACATCTTCGTGATCAAGGCGAGCTACTGGATCGGGCGGTAGGGGAGGAGGGGCAGGGAATAGGGAATAGGGAATAGCCTGCAGTTGGGCCCTCGCCTGAGCGAGTAAACTCGCCGCAACGACCGCGGAAGCCCCGCAAACTGCGCGGGGCTTCACCTGCACCGGCGTAGATCCGTCCAACGTGGCACTCGCCCGACCCTGGACAGTCCGCGCAGGCGGACTTCGTGATGTTCCAGCAGCGGTTTCAACCGTCGGGCGCGAGGCCGGCCACGTGGGCCACCGGCTCCGCACCTGAGCGGGTGAACCCGCCGCCCCGCCGCAACGACCGCGGAAAGCCCCGCAAACTGCGCGGGCTTCACCTGCACCGGCGTAGATCCGTCCAACGTGGCACTCACCCGACCCGGGACAGTCCGCGCAGGCGGACTTCGTGACGTTCCAGCAGCGGTTTCAACCGCCGGGCGCGAGGCCGGCCATGTGGGACCACCGGCTCCGCACCTGAGCGGGTGAACCCGCCGCCCCGCCGCAACGACCGCGGAAAGCCCCGCAAACTGCGCGGGGCTTCAACGGCTACGCGAAGGCGGACAGCGCGTAGTCGTTGCGGCGATTTCAATTCAATCGCTGTGGCGGAGAGCCGACCCTTTCATCGCCGATCCAGGCGTAGAGACGCGGACCCGTGGAGATCGCTCCATGGGTCCGCATCGTTTCGCGGATGCCGGGCCGTTCCGCATCGTTCCCGATGCAACCATCTTCCTGGCCGAAAGCACGCAGGTGATCGCATCATCTCACCGTGGGCGCATCCCAGGCCTCCAGCGAAGGAGCATTCGGGCCGATGAACATCCCCGTGCGCCGCGTGCTCGCGGCATCCCTCGCGTTCTTGCTGTCCCCTGGCGCGCTGCCCGGCCAACCTCCCGCCGATTCGCTGGCGGGCATCTGGGCGAGCGAGACGGTGTTCGAGACGTCGCTGCGTGGCGAGCTGGTCGTGCGGCGCGAGGGCGGGGGATGGCGCGCGGCGCTCGCGGGCGCGGAGTCGCGGTTCGGCGTGATCGGTGACAGCGTCCGTTTCGATTTTCCCGGCGGGCGCGGCGGGTTCCGGGGCGTACTGGCGGCGGACGGAACGATCGCGGGCTTCTGGCTGCAGCCCTCGGGCGAGACGGAGGACCGCGAGGACCCGGGCGGCTCGGGCCAGCCGTTCGCCACGCCGCTGGTCCTGCGGCGCGACGGCGATGCGTGGCGCGGGACGGTGCGGCCGCTGGCCGACCGCTTTACGCTGTACCTGAAGATCTTTCCCAACGAACAGGGCACGCTGGCCGGCGCGTTCCGCAACCCGGAGCTGAACTCACGCGGGCGCGCCTCGCAGTTCCGCGTGTCGCGGCAGGGCGACTCCGTCTGGTTCAGCGTCCGGCCCGATAGCACGATGCCCGAGATCCGCCACGGCGCGGAGCTCGTCCGCTCCCCCGACCGGCTGCGCATCTTCTGGCGCGACCTGGGCCGCACGCTGGAGCTGACGCGGCGCGCGCCCGCCGAGGCGGCCGCGTTCTTCCCGCGCCCGCCCGGCGAGCCGCCGTACGCCTATCGACCGCCGCCGGAGACCGGGGACGGGTGGCGCACGGCGCGCGCGGCGGAGGTGGGGATCGACGAGGCGGCGCTCACCGGCGTGGTGCAGGGGGTGATCGACGGCGATCCCGCCGCGCGGCGCCCGATCCTCATCCACTCCCTGCTGGTGGCCCGGCGCGGCAGGCTGGTGCTGGAGGAGTACTTCTTCGGCCACGGGCGCGACACGCCGCACGACATGCGCTCCGCGGGCAAGACCTTCGGCTCGGTGATGCTGGGCGCGGCGATGCGGGAAGGCGCGCCGCTCTCGGCGGAGTCGCGGATCTACGACGTGCTTGCGGGGATGGGCCCGTTCGCCAATCCCGATCCGCGCAAGGCGCAGGTCACGCTGGCGCACCTCATGACGCACACGACGGGGCTGGCCTGTAACGACAACGACGACGCGTCACCCGGAAACGAGGGGACGATGCAGTCGCAGGAGGCGCAGCCGGACTGGTGGAAGTACACGCTGGACCTGCCGATGGCGCACGATCCGGGCGTGCGCTACGCCTACTGCTCCGCGAACTCGAACCTGGTCGGCGCGGCGCTGACGGCGGGGACGGACACCTGGCTGCCGGAGCTGTTCCGGCGCACGGTCGCCGAGCCGCTGCAGTTCGGCCCTTGGTACTGGAACCTGATGCCGACGGGGGAGGGCTACCTGGGCGGCGGCGCGTTCCTGCGGCCCCGCGACCTGCTGAAGGTGGGGCAGGCGTTCCTGGACGGCGGGGTGTGGAACGGGCGGCGGATCGTGGATTCGGCGTGGGTGGCGCTTTCCACCGCGGCGCACGCGGAGATCTCGCCGGCCACCACCGGGCTGAGCGCGGAGGACTTCGGGAACTTCTACGGAGAGGGACTGGACGGGTACGCCTGGCACCTGGGCTCGGTCACCGCCGGCGGGCGCACCTTCCGCCAGTACGCGGCGACCGGCAACGGCGGGCAGGTCCTGCTGGTGGTCCCGGAGCTGGAGATGGTGGTGGTCTTCACCGGCGGCAACTACATGCAGGGCGGCATCTGGGGCCGCTGGGGCCAGGAGATCGTCGGAGACCGCATCATCCCGGCGATGCGGGAGTGAGCGGCCGATTCGGACCTCTCGGTGTCACCGATCGCCACTACGGCTGTGGCGGCTCTTCCTCGTCCGCGGGGGCGCTGTCGGCGGGGGCGCCGGGCGGCCACACCACGCCCTGCGTCCAGCCGCCGCGCGTCCGCTCGTCGTAGCGCTCGTTGTTCATGCGAGCCTCGTCCAGCACCGACTGCGCCACCTGGCTCGTGCGCAGCGTCATCTCGGAACAGCTCGGCGCCGTCACCCGCATCAGCGCGCCGTGCAGCGCCCGCTCCGCCGCCAGCGCGTACTCCACGTGCCCCGCCTCGTGCACCGAGAGGGCGTGCATCATCCTGTTCCAGGCCTCCACCACCCGCCTCGGCGCGTTGGGGGGTGCATTCCAGCGCGGCATGGACACGACGATGGTGGCGCGTACGGCGGCCGACCGCACCCGGCACGGGTTTCCGTCCCACTCCGCCCGCCAGGTGACGTTCCACGTCGTATACCCGATCCCGGGCTGGGACGGCGGCCGCGCCCGGCGGATCGACGCCGCCAGCGTGCGTGCCGTGGCGCCCTCCACCTCGTAGAACTCGTAGCGCGCCTCGGGAAGGTACACGGGCCCCGGCGCGCTCCCCGTCCCTCCCTGCGGCGAGCATCCCGCCAGGAGCATGCAGGCGGCCACGAGCGCGGAACGCGCCGGCCGGTGGCGCGGTGAGCGGTGCGAGGTGGAGGTGCGCATGGAGCCTTCGAACGCCCGACAGGTTCGACGTAGCGGGATGCTTCGTTCGGCGAGCGAAGTGTAACGAGAGAGGGCCCATGGCTCTGCCGGCGGCAGTCGCAAACCGCACTCACGCAGAGCACCAGAGAGGCAGCAGAGCAGCAGAGGGGCTCATTGGGCCTCTGCTGCTCTGCTGCCTCTCCGCTTCTCTGCGTGCGTGCGGTTCCGATTTCAGTTCATCACGCAGGCGGTGGCGCGGTCCAGGAGCAGGCGCTGCTCGCGGGCGTTCTGCGTCAGTCTGGCCGCGCGCTCGAACTCCGCGCGCGCCTCGCTCCATCGCCCCAGCTTGAAGAGCAGGTCGCCGCGGACGCTGGGAAGGAGGTGGTAGGATTTGAGAGAGGGCTCCGCCACCAGGCCGTCCACGATCTGCAGCCCCGCCGCCGGCCCGTATGCCATCGCCACCGCCACGCCACGGTTCAGCTCGATCACCGGCGACGGGACCAGCTCCATCAGCTGGCCGTACAGCTCCGCGATGCGCGACCAGTCCGTCTCCCCCGGCGTGCGCGCCCGCGCGTGGCAGGCGGCGATGGCGGCCTGCAGCGCGTACGGCCCGCGCGCCCCGCCCAGCGCCTCCGCGCGCTCCAGCGCCGCCAGCCCGCGGCGGATGAGGAGCTGGTCCCAGCGGCCGCGGTCCTGGTCCAGCAGCAGCACCGGCTCGCCCGAGGGGCCGGTGCGCGCCCGCAGCCGCGACGCCTGGATCTCCATCAGCGCCACCAGCCCGTGCACCTCCGGCTCCTGCGGGGCGAGCCCGGCCAGCACCCGGCCCAGGCGCAGGGCCTCGTGGGTCAGCTCGGGCCGCATCCACTCGTCGCCGGCCGTTGCGGTGTAGCCCTCGTTGAAGA
>DASTNU010001151.1:0-3514 GCA_035720605.1 Longimicrobium sp.
GCCCTCACCCCGCGGGGCGCGAGGGATCTCGAACTTCCCTCGAACGTCTCGTTCGTGCGCCCCGCGGGCCTGGAGGGCTGGCCGGACGCGCTGCACACGCTGGGCGAGATGTCCGCGTACGAGTGGGGCCGGGTGATATCGGTCGACGGACGAGGAGAACCGGGATGAGACTTCCAAAGGAGCCCTCGGCGGCGGTCAAGCGGCTGCTGCTGCCCTCGCCGGTGGGGCCGCTGTTCGTGGAGTACGACGACGCGGCAGTGCGGTACATCCACTTCTGGCCGCAGGGCGCGCACCCGCCCGCCGGCACCCGCGTGGAGCCCACCCGCGACGATCCGCTCGGGTGGAAGGTCGCGGAGCAGCTGCGCGAGTACTTCGCGGGAAGGCGGCGCGACTTCGACCTGCCGCTGGCGCCGGAGGGGACGGAGTTCCGCAGGCGGGTGTGGGATGCGCTCCGTGCCATCCCCTACGGCCAGACGCGCACCTACGGCGACGTCGCCGACGCGGTGGCGTGCCGTGCGCCCCGCGCCGTGGGGCAGGCCAACCGCCACAACCCCCGTCCCATCGTCATCCCCTGCCACCGCGTGGTGGGCTCCGACGGCATCGGCGGATACGCCGGCCAGTGGGCAAAGGGCGAGGGGCTGGACCGCAAGCGCTGGCTGCTGCGCCACGAAGGAGTGGAGGTGTAGGGGGACTCAGGCTCTCGATCGGAGGCAACGGACGGAGCGACCCGGTCTCCCCGACGACGATGCCGATTGCGACGCCGATGGTATCGTGCCGTCCGCCCGCGGGAGCGAATGAATTCGCCGCTGCAAATTCGCAAAGTCCGCCTGCGCGGACTCGGCGGCCCGGCTGTGGAGATGCCGACGCACCTGCGCGTCCGCAATCAGGGAAAGTTATTCGCTGCTGGAAACATCACGAAATCCACCCCTCGCGGATTGCCCGATCCACGCGCTCACGGACGAGTGCCGTTCACTCACGCACTCACGCACTCACGCACTTACGCACTTCTTTGCATCTCCACCGCCTGCACCTGCGCAACTACCGGAACTTCGCCGAGCAGGTGCTGGAGTTCCCGCCGCAGGGCGCGGCCATCGTGGGCGACAACGGGCAGGGTAAGACCAACCTGCTCGAAGCCATCTACTACCTCGAGATCTTCCGCTCCTTCCGCGGCGCCCCCGACGAGCAGCTGGTGCGCTTCGGCGAGGAGGTGTTCCGCGTGGAAGCGCGCCTCTCGGACGAGGATGCCGGGTCGCGCTCCGTTTCCGCCGCCTTCGACCGGCGGGCGCGGAAGAAGAAGGTGGCCGTCAACGGCGCGGAGCCGGAGCGGCTGGGCGACGCGCTGGGACAGGTGGGCGCCGTCATCTTCTCCCCTTCGGACGTCGAGCTGGTGGCGGGCGGCCCGGGGGCGCGGCGCCGGTTCCTGGACATCGTCCTTTCCCTCGCCCGGCCCGGGTACCTGCACGCCATCCAGCGCTACCGGCAGGCGCTCTTTCAGCGCAACACGCTGCTGCGCCAGAACGGCCCGCGCGCGCTGGTCGAGGCGTGGGACGAGGGACTGATCGCCTCCGGCAGCCGGGTGGCGGCGGCGCGGGCGGCGTGGGTGGCGGAGCGCGCGGAGAGCTTTGCGCTGCACTACGCGCGGGTGGCGGGGGGGCAGCCGGGGCGCATGGCGTACGCTCCCTCCGCGCCGGAGATGGCGGAGGCGGCGGGCGAGGCGCAGGTGAGCGCGGCCTTTCGCGAGGCGCTGGCCCGCAGCGTGGACCGCGAGCAGCGGCGCGGGATGACGCTGGTGGGGCCGCACCGCGACGACCTGCGCTTTACCACCTCTGGCGCGGAGGGGGCGGAGCTGGAGCTGCGCACCTACGGCTCCGGCGGGCAGCAGCGCACGGCCGCCATCGCGCTGCGCATGGTGGAGGCGGAGACCATCCACGCCGCGCGCGGCCGCGAGCCCATCATCCTGCTGGACGACGTGTTCGCGGAGCTGGACCCCGGCCGCGCGCAGCGCATCGTGGACTGGATCGAGACGGAGGAGGGCGGCCAGGTGATCCTCACCTCCCCCAAGCCCACCGACTTCGAGCTCCGCGGCCAGGCGCTCCCCCGCTGGGGCATCCGCGACGGGGTGGTCCTGCCGGCCTGACCGGATGGATGGACATCCTCCTGCGGGGAACTGTCGTTCCGACGGAGGCGCCGCACGGAAGCCTGCCCATACCTGGCCGTCCGTGCGCCGACCGAGGAATCCATCGTCCGAACCTGGTGGCCCGCTCCAATCCACCGAACCCGGCCCCACCCCGTCCCCGAAACCGGGCAGCGGCCGTTCGGATCGGGCGCTCCGTGCGCTTGCCTTCCGGTTCCCGCACCACAATCCGCTGTAGCGCGAGGCACCCGCACGCCCCAACACAACGTGGTTTCGCGCGCGCGCGTACGATGCTACATTGTTGCGTCCGCAACCTCGTCCTCGCTACGCACTGTCCGTGAACCGCACCCGCGATCCACGCGCCGGAAAACCGCAGCCGGTAGGCGACGTGCTCGCCCGCTTTCTGGACCGCAGCGGCCTGGCTTCCAGGGTGGAGGCGGCCGCCGTCATCCCGGAGTGGGCGGATCGCGTGGGCCCCGCCATCGCCGCCGTCACCGAGCCGCTGCGCGTGAGCGACGGCACGCTGGTGGTGGCGGTGAGCACGTCGGCGTGGATGATGGAGCTGAACCTGATGAAGGCGGACTTGATGCGGCACCTGAACGCCGGCAAGGCCGCCGGCGCCGCCGGCCGCATCCAGCAGATCGTCTTCGTGATGGGCGGCGGCGCGTAGGCCCTCTTCGGCGCAAAATCCGCCTTCGCGGATTGCGGGGGGCGAGTCCGCTGTGGATCGGCGGGCCCCCAGATCGGGCGAGTAGATTCCTCGATCGGCGCCACAGGCCACGATACAGGACGGATCCGCCCGGCGCCTTCCCTCGGAATGACAGCTCGCGCGGGAGATGGGGATCGGTGAGAGGCGGCGGCTACAGTCCGCGCAGGCGGACTTCGTGAGGTTCCAGCAGCGGGTTCAACCGCCGGGCGCGGGGCCGGCCCAGACGGTTTGTCGCGTGGGAGACGGGGATCGGTGAGAGGTGGCGGCTACAGTCCGCGCAGGCGGACTTCGTGAGGTTCCAGCAGCGGTTTCAACCGCCGGGCGCGGGGCCGGCCGGGGGCCCCACACGAGGCGCTACACGAGGCCGCACGAGGCCACACGACCCCGATCCCGCACCGGGCGCCGATCCACCGAGAAGCACCTATAACTCCTTGCGCAATCTGAACTTTCGGCGCGCGTTCGGTGTACAGGAAGGGCTGTGTAGAAGCAGGCGCTTCCGAGTCGAAGAGAACCAGGCAACAACCAGAGGCCATGTCTAGCAACGGCGCAGAGGCGAACGACTACAACGCGGGACAGATCCAGGTGCTCAAGGGCCTGGAGGCGGTCCGCAAGCGCCCGGGCATGTACATCGGCTCCACCAGCGCGCGGGGCCTGCACCACCTGGTGTACGA
>DASTNU010001152.1:0-2480 GCA_035720605.1 Longimicrobium sp.
ACGGCGTCGTGGAAGGCGCGGATGTCGAAGGCGGGGCCCAGCTCGCGCCGCGCCTGCTCGCGAAGGCGCACGATCTCCAGGTACCCGGTCATGTAGGTGATCAGCTGCCCCGGCGTGGCGGCGTGCCGGTCGGCGTACGACTCCGCCTGCGCGCGGGGGCGGCGGCTGATGGACATCATGGAATCCACCGCCTGCTCGCGCGTCCAGCGCCCCACGTGCACGCCGGGGTCGATCTCCAGCGCCACCAGCGCGTCCGCCAGGTGCGAGTAGATGCCGGCGCGCATCAGCGGGTCCTGGAAGGCGCCGATCTCGTCCGCCACGCGCTCGGCGTACATCCCCCATCCCTCCGAGAACGCGGAGGTGCCCAGCAGCCGCATCACCGGGTGGGGCACCTCGCGCTCCTGCGCCCACGCCACCTGCAGGTGGTGCCCCGGCCACCCCTCGTGCGAGGTCGCGGTCGCCAGCTCCATGCGCGGGCTGCGCTCGGCGTTGCCCAGGTTGACGTAGAACGTCGCCGGCCGCGTGCCGTCCAGCGGGGCGGAGTCGTACCAGGCCGGGGGGCTGGAGCGCTCACGGAACGCCGGCGCGGGCTCCACCACCAGCGTCGTCGTCGGCACGCGCGAGAAGGCGCGCGGCATCAGCGTGCGCAGCGTCTCGATCTGGGCGCGCGTCGCCTCCAGCTTGGCGTCGCGGCTGCCGAAGGCGAACGCGGGGTCCGTCTTGAGCCGCTCGCGCGCGGCGCCCAGCTCCGTCTCGCCGGTGACGGCGAGCGCGATCGGCAGCAGCTCCGCCTCCAGCTCCATCCGCGCGGTGCGGGCCATCCGCGCCAGCTCCTCCGGCGCCACGTCCAGCGAGGTGGCGCCGCGGATGACGCCGCGATAGCAGGCCACGCCGTTGGGCAGCGACCACAGCCCCGCCTCCGTGCGCGCCCGCGGCAGGTACTCGTCCTGGAGAAAGCGCAGGTACCCGCGCAGGGCAGGGTACACGTCGTTGCGGACGATGGCGCCGGCTTGGTGCGCGAAGCCCGGCTCCTCCGAGCGCGTGGTCAGCGCCCAGAACGGCGACGCCTCCACCGAGTCCGGCAGCATCCCCTGCAGCTGCTCGATCACGCGCAGCACGTTGTCGCGCGGGGCGGCGTAGCCGGCGGCCAGCCCGGTGCGCAGGTTCTCCATCTCCACCGACGCAAAGCGGGGGAGGTCGCGCCAGCGGGCCAGCGTGCGCGCGCGGTCCGCCTCCGTCTCCGCCCGGGCGATGCCGGCCTGCTGGCTCACGCCCAGGTGCCAGCCGAAGATCTGGTCCACCCCCTGCCACAGCTCGAACCGGCAGACGCGCTGCGCCACGGAGCCCTCCAGCGACTCCTGCATCATCCCGTGGATCAGCCACTCCGGCCGCCCGAAGAGCGCGCCGGCATCCACCGCGCGCAGCCGGGCCAGGAAGGCGTCCTGCTCCGCGTCCCACGACGCCTGGAAGGCGAGCGAGTTGTCGGTCCAGCGGTCCGGCGGCGGCCCGCTCCCCAGCGCCGCCTGCGTGCCGGGAAAGCGTTCGATCAGGGCGGCCAGGAAGTCGTCCGCGATCTGCCGCACCTGCGCGGCCTCCGCGGGCGCGGCCGCGCCGGGCGATGCGAGCGATGCCTCCTGCGCGGCGGCGGAGGTGGCGAGCGCCGCGAGGGCCGCGGCGGCGAAGGCGAAGGTGCGCAGGCGGATGCGCACGGCGGTGGCGTTCATTGCGGGACTCTCGGTTGATGGATCAGGCGCGGGCGGGATCGTCCGCGCCGGCGGGGAAGGGGATGCCCAGGTAGCGGCAGAACATGCGCGCCAGCTCGCGCGCCATGACGTCTTCATCCACGGGCCCCATGGACGGCTCCATGTGTCCGAAGAGCGCGCTCTCGCGCAGCGCGGACGAGCAGGCGCTGAACGCGAAGCGCAGCGCGAACGGCGGATCGGGGTGGTCGACCTCGCCCATGCGCTCGGCGAGGAGGCGGCGAAACGGCTCGTGGACGCCCTGGCGAAAGGCGGCCAGCGCGCCGTTGTCGGCCATGGTCTCCGGGTTGCCGCGCGTGCGATGGACCAGCTCGCGCAGCACCGCGACGTGGTCGCGCGCGGCGCGCAGCATCAGCGCGAAGTACGCCTCCGCGACGGGGGCGATGCCGGTCCCCTGCCAGCGCGCGGGATCGAAGGTGCGCTCCGCGTCCGCGACGGCGTCGCGGACGTACCCCGCGTACATGGCGTGCAGCAGCAGGTCGTCCTTGCTGGCGAAGCGCGCGTAGAAGCCGCCGACGGAGACGCCCGCGCGCCCGGCCACCTGCTGCACGGACACGTCCTCGAACCGCGCGTCGCTCAGCAGCTCGCTGAACGCGCGGAGGATGCGCTCTTCCGTCTGGCGGCTGCGCGGCTGGCGCGGCGTGCGGGTGGCGGTGGCCTGGTCGGGCATCGGAGGGGCGGATCGTGCGAGCGAACGGGTGAATGCAAATGCGAATCGCA
>DASTNU010001153.1:0-5368 GCA_035720605.1 Longimicrobium sp.
CGCGTCCCGATCACGTGCGGGACGTGGCGGTGGATGGCGTGCGCCTGCGCCTCCGACCAGCAGGCGTTCAGCACCACGCATCTCACGGTGTCCCGGAAGAGCGCGAACAGGCTGGCCAGGGCGTCGGCCGTCACCAGGCGGGGGTTCCCCATCTCGTCGCGCAGCAGGATTCCCTCGGCTCTGCCGTGCCCGGCGAAATGGACGATGGTGGGAGATTCGTCGAGCATGGCCTGCATCAGCGTGTCGCTGGTGACCGCGCCCACGTGCCGGAACTCCAGGGCGTCCCGTTCCCGCGCCATCCGCAGATCCTGCTGGATCCGGCTGACCTCGCGCTCCAGGTCCAGCGGCGCCCGGGTGGAGTTCGCGCCCAGGAAGAGGATGCGGATGCGATCGGCGGCCGGGCGCGGGGCGAGGGGTGCCGCGGCGGCGGGTCCCGCGCTGGCCCCGTCCCGCCACGCGTCGTCCGACGGCTCCGCGAGGATCGACTCCAGCCACCCCAGCCCCGGAAAGACGGTCTGCGGAATGACGATCACGGGCGGGAAGATGGAGACGGGGTTCTCGTGCGTGTGGATGCGGCGATGCCTGAGGTCGATCGCCCACGACACCGTGACGGCGCCGGTGGAGGCGTGATGCGAGATCCGCGTCTGCTTGCGGATGAAGCGCGCCATCGACTCGGGGCACCCCTCCTCGAAGACGAAGGCGAGGAGCCCGTTCGGGTTCCGGCCGCGCGGCCTGAGCCCGAACTCGCGGGAGACGTGCTGCACCGCGTCGAAGAATTCGTTCCGCAGGGAGACGATCTGGCTCTCCGTCAGCCGGTCCGCCGCACGGACGGCCACGAAGTCCATCGACACGGTGGACGCGTGAAAGCCGATCAGCGGAAAGCTGGCGAGCTCGGCGTTGCGGGAGAGGTCGTGCAGCCCCTTCTCCGCGACCAGGCGGTCGCGCAGGTAGCGGATGAAGGGCAATGGAGGCTCCACGGCGGGGAGAGGGACCGGCGCACGGCTCCCGGCGGGCTGCGCGGACCCGGGCGGGTGAACGTTGATGTCGCGGCCGCTGGAGAACACGACGTTCCCGTCGCCGTCCACCTGGATGTTCGACATGGACTGACTCCTGGAATCGGAGAGGAGCAAGGGGGTCGGAGCGGCCGGATCCTTTGCCGCGGACCCGCCATCGGGTGCCGGGCCGGCCTCGAAATGCTCCAGCAGCAGGCGGTGGTAGAAGGTGTATCCACCGCCGGCGCGCCGCAGGAACCCCAGGTGGACGGCGTACTCCAGGAACCGGCGCAGGCGGAGCGGCATCGTTCCGGTGAGGGCGAGAACCAGGCGCAGCGTGCCGTGCAGGACCAGGTCGATCCCGCCGAACCAGAACAGCGCCGGGCTGAACAGGACGATGGCCAGGAGTAGCGCAAGGCTGAACGAAACGCCCAGGGACTGCTCCAGCCCCGGCGCCAACGCCAGCAGCGGAAAGAAGATGAGGACACACGCCAGCCCGGCGTACGCGAAGATCCTGCCGCTGTCGCGCAGCGCGGAATTCCTGCCTCCATCCCTCCACTGCTCCACCGGAGGCACCTCCTGGCGCCAGCTGGCATACATCACGAGCGCGAACGCCGCGATGCATGCGATGATGCCCGATTGAAGCCGGGTCGCGCCGTCCTGGGGCGTAGAGAGGATCAGCCCTCCGCCGGTGATCGCGCACACGGCCAGCAGCTCGACCGCCGTGCTCCTCTGCCACGACAGGCTCCCGGCCAGGCCGATGTCCCGGTCTGCGGAGCCGCGGCCCGCCTTCCTCCCAAAGATCAGCGGCAGGGACAGGGCGCTTGTCGAAACCGTGATGAACGAGGCCAGCCCCGGTGGCTCGCGCATGGGAAGACCGAATCCCCACCTTCCGATCCCGACCACAAGGAGGGCCGCCAGGCCGGAAAGCCCTAGATAGCCAAAGAAGAGCGCTAGCTCCTCAGCCATTCCCGGTTCCCGCCGACCTTCGCCACCGGGCCGGCACAGCGCACGGTAACCGAGCGGCACGTAGAACAGCCCGGCTGCCACTCCCATCGCGACAGCCGCCGCGAAGGTCACGAACACCATCGTCATCCCGCCGACGGACGCGAGCGCCTCGCCGATGGCGGCACCGGCAGCCAACGCCACCACCAGGGCCCCAAGGCACATCACGACTCCGATCGCGACCGTCACCACGGTCGCGCCCGCGACCCTCGATCCGATCGTGTACAGGAGCAGCTGCCGGCGCGTGAGCCATTCCGGCTGCAGCAGTTCCACCGCGAAGATGCTCCCGCGCTCCCTCATCCCCGACGCGAGCCAGCGCAGCCCGTCCTCCACCCGCCCCCGCGAAAATCCGTCATCCGGGCGCTCGCGGAGCACGAACATGCGGTCGACGAAGCGGCGGAAGATCTCCTCCCGCAGCTCCGCGCGGGTCGACCCCTCGTCGAATCTCAGCGCGCCGGCGGGAAGACCGTGAAACGCCAGGGTCATGATGCTCAGCATCAGCGGCGACTCGGAGAGCCCGCGAAACTCCGCGTTCCCGGCGAGCGCGCCCCGCAGCCCATCCAGCGCGGGCCCGGCGGCATCCAGGTAGGCGTCGATCTGCCCCTGTTCCAGCGGAAGAAGCAGGACCGCGCCGCCAAGCTTCAGGTGGACCGGGAGCGCCCTGTACTCGGTGGAGCGGCAGCAGACCGCCAGCCCCGGCGCCCCGTGCTTTTCCACGAAGGCGTGCAGCGCCTGGACGCACGCGGCCCGCCGCTCCTCCGCCACCTCGTCCAGCCCGTCGAGCAGAAGGAGCAGGCGATGCTCCTCCAGCCAGCGCCGCGCGAACGCTTCGCCGACGCTGTATCCGTTGCCGGGGTCGCTGAGCTCATCCACCAGCCAGTCATAAAAGGGCTGGGAATCCTTCCAGGAAGACAGGTTCAGCACAACCGGGACGGGAGCGGCCGGGTCACGCTCCGCCCGCTCGACGCACTCCCGCGTCAGGGTGAGCAGCGTGGTGGTCTTCCCCGCGCCGGGCTCACCCAGGATCAGCAGCATCTGCCCTGCGTCCTCGAACACCTGGCCGATACTGCTGTCCGGTGGAAGGATTCCGGACTGCCCCCCCTCCTCCACGTAGCGCCGCCACCGGGGCTCGACCGCGGCCGTCTCCATTCGCGCCGGCGGATCGAGCAGGACCGCGTGGCTCACGGAGCGCTCGAGCACGTTGGTGATCCAGATCCGGCGGACGCGCCCCAGCAGGTTCACCAGGTTGCGGCGATCATCCCCGGTGGGCGGTGCGGCGGGAGCCGTGGACAGATAGACGTCGCCCCCCGCCACGATCACGAAGTTGTCGTTTCCGGAAACGGTAACGTCCGGCATCGGAAGCGTGGAACGGGAGGAGGAGCGTGAGAGCCCGGCCGAATTGGCCGAGATGGACCGGGGAGGAAAGAAGAGTCGCGTTTTGGCTGGAGAAAGGCAACGAACTCGAGCCTTGAAGGAGGCCGTCGTCGTCCTGGTCCGGCGCGCGGAGCATCGTCGTGCGCGAAGCGGTTCTCGGTCTCGCGCACGCTACCGTTGGCCGCGTACTGCGTCCCGCTTCGGCGAACGGGAGATGTCACCTGTGCCTGGAAGGAATTACGCACCCACCAGCTCATCCACCCGCTTCGCTGAGAACCCCGCCGTCGCGCGGCCGCCGCGGACGATGACGGGGCGGGTGACGAAGGTGTACTCCTCCGCCATCAGCCGCACCATCTCGTCCTCCGACACTTCGCGCTCGTGCAGCCCCATCTGGCGGTACTTCATCGCGCGCTTCGAGAACAGCGCTTCGATCCCACCGACCTTCTCCGCCAGAACGCGGACCTCATCTTCCGAGAGCGGCTCTTCCTTCAGGTTGCGGAAGGAGCGGATGCGCACGCCCTTGTCCTCCAGGTATCCCACCGCCTTCTGGCAGGTCGTGCAATACGGCAGCCCGATCAACTCCACGCTCACCTCACCAGCCATCACGAACCTCCTCGCGGGTTGCCACGGCGCATCCGCCGGGTGCATCAAGAGAACCGGAACGGCGGCATGGGGCAACGCCCCCGCCCTCCATGACCGGATTCCGTCTGACTGTTACGACGGCACGGGGTGCGACCGCAATTCCCCGGCGCGCAAGGGAAAGACGCGAGGGGCGGAGGAGCATGGGAGCACCGACCGCTCCCAGCTTCTCCGCCCTGCCGAAAATGCGCTGATCGAGGAGGAGCCGGCGTCGGCGCGGGCGACGCACGCGCCGCCACGCCATCGCTCAATCCGGATCGAGCGAAACGCCGGTCATCCGCTGCACCTGGCCGTTCGGGAGCGGGACCTCCGCGTACACCATGTAGGGGGAGTGCTCCGTCAGGTACCACGTGGCGACGAGCCTCCCGTCGCGCTCGACCCGCTCCTCCACCTTCCAGCTGTCCACCCACGCTCCCTCCACCCGCACCCGCTGGCGTCCGGGCACGGAAAAGACGCGCACCTCGGCGTTGCTCATGGCGGGGCCCCACACCGGCGCGGTCATCACCAGGCCCTCGCACAACCCCACCGCGAGCGGAACCAGGTCCGACGCGGACGCGATGAACGCGGGCTGGTCGAGGGTCAGGTCCACCTGCTGGACGGCGGCGGAATCGCCCGCTGGCCGCCGCGAGCCGCGGACCCGGGTTCCGTCGATCGTCAGCACCGTGAACGCGCCGTCGCTCGAGGTGTTCGCGTAGGCGTACGGCGCCAGCGTGTTCGCGTCGTACGTCTGGCGCAGCACCCAGTGCACCGAGTCGCCCGCGGGGCTGAGCCGGGTGCCGCGGGTGACCCAGCGCATCACCCGGCGGCCCGCCGAGTCCGCGAGCGTCAGCTCGTTCGTCCAGGACGTGGCGGGCGGCGAGCCCTCCGGACCGCGGTAGACGCGGTTGCGGGCGAAGTGGGGCGGGTAGATCGAGCCTCGCACCTCCGCGGACCCGACGTGAAGGCGGAGCGTGTCGCCGCCCGCGGGACAGGGGTCGGGCGGCGGACAGGCGGCGAGCAGCACCGCGCAGATGGACGAGATCATTGCGTATCCGGGAGGGAGAGTCGGGGAAAGGTCTTCAGGTTGGGCCGGACCGGCCCAAGGCGTGGCGATCGCCGTGAATGTAATGCGCCACGCCTCCGGAGCGGGAAATCCGGGACGAAGCGCTTCCGGAAAGGTTCGGACGGCCGCCAGATCGGGGCGAAGCGTCGCTGCAGGATGATCCGGGGCGGTTACGCCAGTCCGTCGACGTCACATCCGCGGACGGGTGAGGCGCCGCCCGTGCTCATCCCTTCACCCCTTCACCCCTTCACCATCACACCGCCTGCGCCACGGGCTCCCCGGCGGGCCGCGCGGCGTACTCGCGGCAGAGGGCGTG
>DASTNU010001154.1:0-4066 GCA_035720605.1 Longimicrobium sp.
CGACAACCACAACTCGGTGAACGGCATCCGCGAGTTCGCGGCGCGCCGCGGGGCGCAGGTGCGCTACCTCCCGCTGGACGCCGAGCTGCGCCTGCGCGATGCGGAGGAGGCGCTGGATGATGCGGATCGCCATCATCCGCACCTGTTCGCCTTTCCCGCGCAGTCCAACTTCTCCGGCGTGCGCCATCCCCTGCGGCTGGTGCGGGAGGCGCGGGAGCGTGGATTCCACGTGCTGCTGGATGCGGCCGCGTACGCTCCCACCAGCCGGCTGTCGCTGCGGGAGGTGCCGGCGGATTTCGTCGCCCTCTCGTTCTACAAGATGTTCGGCTATCCCACCGGGATCGGGGCGCTGATCGCGCGGCGCCAGGCGCTGCGGAGACTGCAGCGGCCCTGGTTCGCCGGGGGGACGGTGGAGTTCGTCTCCACGCAGACGGGCACCCACCTGCTGCGGCACGGGGCGGAAGGGCTGGAGGACGGCACGCCGGACTTCCTGGCCGCGCCCGCGGTGCAGGCCGGGCTGGCGCTGCTGGAGCGCATCGGGATGGAGTCGCTGGGCGCGCACGCGGCCTCGCTCACGCGCGTGCTGCTGCACGGGCTGTGGGCGCTGCGGCACTCGTGCGGCGCGCCGCTGGTGGCGATACACGGTCCGGCGGGGATGCGCGACCGCGGCGGCACGGTGGCGCTCAACGTCCTCCGTCCCGATGGATCGGTGGTGGACTACCGCGTGGTGGAGGCGCGGGCGCGCCAGGCGGGGATCTCCGTCCGCGGCGGGTGCTTCTGCAACCCCGGCGCGGCGGAGCACGCCTTCGGCTTCACCCCGGACGAATCCGCGCGCTGCTTCGGCGCCGCGGAGGCGGAGGGGTTCGACCTGGACCGGCTGCGGGCCTGCATGCGCGGCCGCCCCGTCGGCGCCATCCGCGTCTCCGTGGGGATGGCGAACGTGGAGGCCGACGTGTCGCGGTTCCTGGACCTGCTCGCCGGGTTCCGCGACGGCGCGGTCGCCGCGGAGGAGGCGTTCGCCGCCGCTGCGTGAAATGGATTTGTCTCACGCAGAGTCAGCGGAGTCGGCAGAGTCGAGATTCCGGCCTCTACCGACGCCGCTGGCTCTGCTTCAGATCGAGTTCTTCTTCGTCGCCCGGTCCGTGACATGCGTGCATCCCGGCTGCGTGAAACTCGCAGGTTCACGGACGCGGAGACGCACATGGACGACGACGACCTGCCGATCGGGCGGATCCTGAACCGGCGCGAGGCGCTCAAGCTGTTCACGGCCGCCGGGGCCGCGGTGCTCTCCGGCTGCGGCAACGGTGGCTCGCGCACCGCCGCGTCATCCGGCGCGGGGAGCGCGGCGAGCGGAACGGGGACGGGCGCGGCGGCGACGGCGGTTCCCGGCTGCGTGGTGCGGCCGGAGCTGACGGTGGGACCGTACTTCGTGGACCAGCAGCTCGAGCGGTCCGACATCCGCCCCGAGCCCACGACCGGCGCGGCGAAGGCGGGCGTTCCGCTGGCGCTCACCTTCAACGTGTCGCAGATCGGCAGCGGCGCCTGCACGCCGCTGCCGGGCGCGATGGTGGACGTGTGGCAGTGCGACGCGGACGGCGTCTACTCCGGCGTGCAGGACCAGTTGGTGGGCTTCGACACCACGGGGCAGAAGTTCCTGCGCGGCTGGCAGCGCACCGGCGCCGATGGGACCGCCCGCTTCACCACCATCTACCCGGGCTGGTACCCGGGCAGGACGGTCCACATCCACTTCAAGATCCGCAGGGACGCCTCGGCGAGCCAGGCGTACGAGTTCACCTCGCAGCTCTTCTTCGACGACGCGCTGACGGACCAGGTGCACGCCCGGCCGCCGTACGCCGCCAAGGGGGAGCGCGACCTGCGGAACGCACGGGACGGCATCTACCAGGAAGCGGGCGACCAGCTGCTGCTGGCGCTTACGCCCGCCGGGGCGGGATACCAGGCCGCGTTCGCCATCGCGCTGGACCTGTCGGACGCCGAGGTGGGCGGTGAAGACCGGATGGGCCGCCCCGGAGGCCCCGGCGGGCGCCCTCCCGGCCCGCCGCCGCGCCGCCCCTGACGCGACGCCGGTGCACCCACCGTGCGAAAACACGGCAGCCGCGGGCGGCATCGCTCGCGGCTGCTGTGACGTTGCGTGCCGGACTTGGCCGGCGCTTTGCTGCCCAATCCGGGATCTGCCCCGTCACGCCGTTGTCTTCCTGAGGGAGCGCACATCCAGAACCAGCGTCTACACAACAACTTGCGCGCGACCGAAGGATCTACTCCGCAGTACCGCGGGACTGGCTCCATGCCTCGAACCAGCCCCGCGGTTCGTCCGACAAGATCCTTCGGTCGGCGCCAAAGTACCGTGCAGACTGAAGGTTACGTGGGGCGCTTCGCTCAGGAAAACAAGCGGTGGCGTCGTGACTCAGGCCGCCTCTGCGTCCAGCTCGAACGGCGGGACGACGCGGCCGTCGACGTCGGTGAAGCCGTACTCCGCGGCCAGGTCGCCGACGCGGAGGACGTCGCCGCTCCTGCGCATCACCTCCGGATCGGCGGCCAGGGCGGCGACGGCGCGGCCCACGTAGCGCGTGGACTCGGTACGGGCGAGCGGAGGATGCTCGCGCCAGCTCGTCTCGTCGGCGTTGAACCCCGCCAGCACGAACTCCGTCCGCATCCACCCCGGCGACACCGCCAGCGACGCCACGCCGTGCGGCCGCAGCTCCTCCGCCATGGAGAACGCCAGCCGCACCATCGCCGCCTTGGCCAGGTCGTAGAACAGGTTGCCGCGCAGGTAGCCGCCGCGGTCCCAGTAGGTGGTGGTGACGATCAGCCCGCGTCCCTGGCGGATGAAGAGCGGCGCGGCGATGCGGCTGGCGAGGAGGTGGTTGCGCACGCCGCGGTCGAACATCGCGTCCCACTGGTCCAGCGACTGCTCCCAGAACGGCGCGCCGAACGCGGCCTTGCTGAACGCCTCGTGCCCGCCCCACGCGTTGTTCACCAGCAGGTCCAGCCGCCCCTGCTCCCGCTCCACGCGGTCGAACAGCGCGCGCACCTCGTCCTCGCGCGTGTGGTCCACGCGCACGGGAATGCCGGTGCCGCCCAGCCGCGACACCTCCTCCGCCGTGTCGTCGATGCTCCCCGGCAGCGACTCCATCGCCGACTCGGCGAGGATCTGCCCGTAGCCGTCCACCGGCCGGGCGCGGGTGCTGCGGCCGGTCACGTACACCGAGGCCCCGGCGGCGCCCAGCTCCAGCGCGATCCCCCGCCCCGCCCCGCGGCTGGCGCCCGTCACCACCGCCACGCGCCCCCGCAGCGGCGGTGGATCGTTCCCCTGCATCTCGTTCTGCGTCATCTGCCTTTCCCCGGATGGTGTGATGGACTTCACACGGCTCGCGGGAAAAGCTATTCGCCGCCGGCGGGGGCGTCTTGGAAAAATCCGCACCCCCGCTCCCGGAGCTCGCCGGGGGCAAGGCCGGCGAGCGCCCGGAACTCGTTCACCAGGTGCGACTGGTCGTAGAAGCCGCCGTCGTACGCCAGCTCCGTCCAGGCGCGGTGCGGCTCGCGCCGCAGCCGGGCGACGGTGGACCGGAAGCGGGCGATGCGGCAGACCGGCTTGGGCGCGAGGCCCACGTTGCGGTGGAACACCTGCTCCAGCCGCCGCTCGCCGATCCCCAGCGCCGCGGCGAGCTCGCGCACGCGGATGCGGCCGCGCGTGCGCTCGATCATCCGCACCGCCTCGGCGGCGGCCGGGTCCGGGCGGGGGGCGCGCGCGGCCAGCATCTCCAGCAGCACGCGCTCCATCGCCGCGGCCCGCTCCAGGGTCGGCGGCACGGCGGCCAGGCGCTCCAGCGCCTCGGCGGCGCGGGGGCCCCAGAGCGCGTCCAGCGGCACGTCGTGGGCGGCCAGCTCGCCCGCGGGAATGCCGAGGAGCGCCGCCATCCCGCCGGGCTGCAGCGTCACCGTGACGTGCTCCACCCGCCCGGCCACGTGGATGAGGGACGGCTCGCACCGCGCGCCCACCGCCACGGCGGCCGCGCCGGCGCTCCCCGGCACCGCCGGCGCGTCCCCC
>DASTNU010001155.1:0-5772 GCA_035720605.1 Longimicrobium sp.
TCCAGGCCCGCCACCAGCTGCGCGCCCTCGCCGCGGTGCTGCCGCTGCGCCGGGCGGCGGCGTTCGACCTGGACCCCGGGCGCGCCCGGGCGTTTGCGCGGGAGATGGCGGCCGAGCTGGGGATGGAGGTGGTGGCCGAGGCGGACGTCGCGGCGGCCGCGCGCGGGGCGGAGGTGGTGGTCACCTGCACCACGGCGCGCGAGTTCGTGCTGGGGCCGGATGACGTGGGGCCGGGCGCGTTCGTGGCGGGCGTGGGGGTGGACAACGAGGTCAAGCGCGAGCTGCACCCGGCGCTCCTGGCCCGGGCGCGCGTGGTCACCGACCTGCGCGGCCAGTGCGCCCGCATCGGCGACCTGCACCATGCCCTGGAGGCGGGGGCGCTCACCCTCGCGGACGTCCACGCGGAGCTGGGGGAGGTGGTGGCGGGAGTGCGGCCGGGGCGGATGGACGACGGCGAGATCACCGTCTTCGATTCCACCGGGATCGCGCTGCAGGACGCCGCGGCCGCGGCGGCGGTCTACGAACAGGCCGCCGTCGTGGACCCTCCACCGCGATCGCTCGCGTTCGGGTGATGCCGACCGGGGACGAGGCGTGGCTGCCGGAGGTCGCCGTTGCGTTCCGGATTCGTGTGTGAGGCAAACTCCTTTCAGGGGATTCTCGTACGACGGGGCGCTGGCTCGGTGAGCCGGCGCCCTTTACGTTTCGGCGGATCCACGGCTCTCCCCTGGCCGCATCCCACCATCAGAGCCTTTCCCCAGTACGACGACGGACGATGCTCACGACGATTGCACGATATACGATCTGGCTGGCGATGGCCGTCGGCGGCGTTCTGCTGGTGCTCGACGTCCTGTACTTCGCGCACGGCTCGCTGGAGACGCTTCCGACCGCGGAAGACCACCGGAAGGTGCGGGTGGTGACGGGCATCATCGGCATCGTGCTGACAGCCGCGGAGGGCGTTCTCTGGCTGAACCTGCGGGGCCTGGGGCGGACGGAGATCCCGACCCCACGCTGACCCCTCGCGCGTCGCGTGAAGGCGATGTCGATTTCGCGGCCGCTGCTCCGACATACAGGTGAAGCGGCCATCGCACCGGCGAAATCGCCGGGTGGCAGGGCTTCCCGGGGAGGCGGCACACGGCACTCCCCCGACCACCATCCGCACCGGGAGAACGACCATGAGCATCAACCCCCGCATCCGCCCCTGCCTGTGGTTCGCCGACCAGGGCGAAGACGCCGCCCGCTTCTACACGGGCATCTTTCCCAACTCGCGCATCGTGTTGACCACGCGCTACAGCGAGGCGGGGCAGGAGATCCACCACCATCCCGCTGGCTCGGTGATGACGGTGGCGTTCGAGCTGGACGGGCAGCCGTTCACCGCGCTGAACGGCGGCCCGATGTTCACCTTCAACGAGGCCGTCTCGTTCGAGGTGCACTGCAGGGACCAGGCGGAGATCGACTACTACTGGGAGCGGCTGGGCGAGGGCGGCGATCCCGCGGCGCAGCAGTGCGGCTGGCTCAAGGACAGGTACGGCCTGTCCTGGCAGATCGTGCCCGCGGACATGGAGAAGTGGTTCACCGACGCGGAGTCGCCGGCGACGCAGCGGGCCATGAACGCCATGCTGCAGATGAAGAAGCTGGACATCGCCGAGCTGGAGCGCGCGTACGCGGGGTCCTGAGCGTCCACGCCGGGCGCGGGAGCAGCGCCTTCCGCGCCCGGCACGCCCGCGCGCGCCGCGAACGTCGCGGATGAACGGAAGCCGCCATCCAGGAGGGGAACGATGAGGACCGCCCAGCCGGGCCCCGGGACCATCGACGAGTACATCGCCGGCTTTCCGGCCGCCACGCAGCAGGTGCTGCAGCAGGTCCGGGCGACCATCCGGGCCGCGGCGCCGGACGCCGAGGAAGCGATCAGCTACCAGATCCCCACCTTTCGCCTGAAGGGCAGGTACCTGATCTACTTCGCCGGCTTCAAGGAGCACGTGAGCGTGTACCCGGCGCCGGTGGAGAACCCGGAGTTCGCGGCGGACATGGCGGTGTACGGCAGCGGCAAGGGCACCGCGAAGTTCCCGCTGAACCGGCCCATCCCCTTCGACCTCATCACCCGCCTCGTGCAGTTCAGGATCGGCGAAACCCTTCGCCTGGTGGACGCGAAAGGAAAGAAGAAGCAGCGTACCCGCACGGATGATGCAGGGGCGAAATCCTGAAAAGATGACCTCACGCAGAGTCGGCAGGGAGGACCATGAGCCTGGACTCTGCTCCCTCTGCTGACTCTGCGTGAGGCCCATCTGTTGTCGTTTTTTCGGAACGGGATGCGTTCCGACCCTCGCGGGAGAGACGGATGATGCCTGGGTTCACGTGCCGGCAGACGCGATGGATGGCGCTCCTGCTCGCGGCGCTCTCGTTCCGCGCGGCGGCGGCGGAGGCGCAGCCGGGCTGCCGCGAGGCGTTCGGGGATTCGCTCGCGGTCCGGACGATCCGCGCGTTCGACCGCGCCGCCGCCGTCCCCCCGGTGTGGGACGACTTCACGCCGGCACGCCACCCGATCCTCCTGCTGGCCGACTCCACGCACCGCGGACGCCCGGAGACGCCCGTCTGCGCCGCGATCTGGCGGGCCGGTGCCCCGCTGGAGGTCGTCGAGCTCGCCGCGCGGCCCCGGCTCCTCACCCCGCTCTTCGGGATGGTCAACCTGGAGTCGGTCGGGCCGGCGTCCGCCGACCCGTCCGGCGGCATCCCGGCCGTGCCCGACCCGGTGGCGGCCGAGCTGCGCGCGCGGGGAGTGACGCGCGCCGTGGTGCTCGACGTGCCGCTGGATTTGGGCCGGCTGGGGCGCCTGGGACAGATGCTCCGCGAGGGGCGCGTCGATCCCGCGCAGATGCAGGCGGACTTCGCCGTGCACGAGGGATTTCACCTGCACGTCCAGTTTCCCCACTGGCTGGACCAGCGGCGCACGTACGCGTGGCCCGCGTGGGACCAGCAGCCGGACCGCCGCGAGCTGCGCGAGCGGTGCTACGCCGGCTCGCCCGAGCTCGCCGCGGCGCTCGCGCGCGAGATCGCCGCCCTGGTCGCCGCGTTCGACGCCGTCGCCGCCGACAGCACGCGGCGGGACGTGACGCTGGGGGTACGCCACGCGCGACACGCCGTCCAGCTGCGCGCCGAGCGCCGCCGGCTGCAGGACACGCTCACCGTGGCGCTGGGCGGCCGCCGGATCTCGTGCGAGCTGGCGGAGGACCTGCTGGAGCTGGAGGAAGGGACCACGCAGTGGATCGGCCACGCGACCATGGTCCGCGCCGGCTTCGCGACGATGGAAGGCCTGCGGGGAAGGTACGCGGGGACGCAGCCGGAGGTCTTCTACCAGACCGGCCCCCTGCAGCTCTGGGTGCTGGAGGGCATTCTCGGCGGCGCCGCCATGCGCCACGTCACCGTGACGCTCGCGCGCTCCGCCGGGCCGCACGCCGGCGTCTTCGCGCACTTCGACCATCACACCCGGCTGCTGGCGGAACGCGGCCGGTGAGCACGGGGCCGTAGCCCATCATGAATCTTGACTTCGGGGCGATTGTCTGACTAAAGTCAGACTATGCATCCCGAACACGTTGCCGGGGTCCGGCGCTTCAACCGGCTGGTCACGCAGCGGGCGGGCGCGCTGGACGACCACTTCCTGGGCCGCGACCGGCCGCTGGGCGAGTCGCGGGTGCTGTGGGAGATCGGCCGCGGCGGGGCCGACCTGCGCGACCTGCGCGCGCGGCTGGGGCTGGATTCCGGGTACCTGAGCCGCCTGGTGCAGTCCCTCGCCTCCGCGGGGCTGGTCACGCTGCGCGCCGATCCCCAGGACGAGCGCGTCCGGCGCGCGGACCTCACCCCCGCGGGGCTCGCCGAGGTGGGGGAGATGGACCGGCGCTCCGACCAGGCGGCCGCATCAATCCTCGCGCCGCTGACGGAGCCCCAGCGCGAACGGCTGGTGGCCGCCATGGCGGAGGTGCACCGGCTGCTGCAGGCCGCGGGCGCGCGCATCGAGCGGGTGGATCCCGCCAGCCACGTGGCACGGTGGTGCATCGCCCGGTACTTCGCGGAGCTGGACGCGCGCTTCGAAGGGGGCTTCGATCCCGGGCAGACCCTGCCGGCCGACGACGCCGAGATGCGCCCGCCCCGGGGCGCCTTCCTGGTCGCCGGCGTGGACGGGGAGCCGGTCGCCTGCGGAGCGGTGAAGTGGATGGAGCCGGGCGTGGGCTACCTGAAGCGGATGTGGGTCGCGGAGTCCGTGCGGGGGCTGGGATTCGGGCGGCGGATGCTGGCCGCGCTGGAGTGGCAGTCGCGGGAGCTCGGGTTCACCACGCTGCGGCTGGAGACCAACCGGGTGCTCGCCGAAGCGATCCGCCTGTACGAAAGCTCCGGGTACGTGGAGGTGCCGCCCTTCAACGCGGAGCCGTACGCCCACCACTGGTTCGAGAAGCACCTCGGCTGAGAGGGTGCGCCGTCGTCTTCTTATCCTGAGTCATTCCACCGCCACGCGGGAGCAAGCCGATGGAGTTCCACCTCTCCGACGCGCTGGAGGTCCTGGAGCGCACCCCGGCGGCCTTCCGCGCGCTGCTGGGCGGGCTGCCGGACGCGTGGACGGCGCCCAACGAGGGGCCGGAGACCTTCAGCGCCTTCGACAACGTGGGCCACCTGATCCACGGCGAGCGCACGGACTGGATCGCGCGCGCCCGCATCATCCTGGCGCAGGGGCCGGACCGGCGCTTCGAGCCGTACGACCGCTTCGCGCAGTACCGCGAGAGCCAGGGAAAGAGCCTGGCGGAGCTGCTGGACGAGTTCGCGCGCCTGCGGGCGGAGAACCTGGCCACCCTGCGCGGGTGGGAGCTCACCGACCGCGAGCTGGCGCTGCGGGGCGAGCACCCGTCGCTGGGGACGGTCACCCTGCGGCAGCTGCTCTCCGCCTGGGTGGCGCACGACCTGGGGCACCTGGCGCAGACGGCGCGGGTGATGTCGAAGCAGTACCGCGAGGCGGTGGGACCCTGGCGCGAGTACCTGCCCGTGCTGGACCGCTAGCGCGGCGGCTCACCCGGGACATCCATCATCCGCGGCTCATGGAACCTGTCGAACTCAGGCCGATTCACCGCCTGACGGGCGCGGAGGCGTTCCACACGTCGGGAAGTGCTCTCGGCTTCGACGTCCTCGACTTCTGGCGCTGGTCGTCGTCAGACCTGGTCGGAAACGTGTTGCGGAGCCGGCTGGCCGAGTACCTGGTGGCCCGGGCGCTGGGCCTGGCCGCCGGCTGCCGGGTGGAGTGGGATGCGTGCGATCTCCGCGGTCCGGACGGGCTGACGATCGAGGTGAAGTCCGCGGCGTACGTCCAGAGCTGGGCGCAGACCCGCGCATCCCGCATCGTCTTCGGCATCCAGCCGGCTTATGGTTGGGACGCGGCCACGAACACCAGCCTCGACGAGCGGTGCCGGTCCGCCGGCGTGTACGTCTTCTGCCTGCTGCACCACGCGGACGCGGCCACGCTGGACCCGCTGGACCTGGACCAGTGGACCTTCTACGTGCTCTCCACCGCGGTTCTCGATCAGAAGTTGCCGCAGCAGAAGACGATCACCCTTTCGGCCCTGCGGACCCTGGAGCCGATCGAGTGCGGCTACGACGGGTTGGCAGGCGCCGTGTGGAAGGCCGCGGGGATTCCCCGCTGACGCCGGAGTCGGCTGCGTGCGGCTGAAAACGAATAACCCTTGTTCCAAATCCGCAAAAAGATTGACTCACGCAGAGGAAGCAGGGGAAGCAGCC
>DASTNU010001156.1:0-2241 GCA_035720605.1 Longimicrobium sp.
CGGCGATCTCCGGCGATCCGCCTTCCCCTTCCAAAAAATTTCGATGGCCCCCTGCCGCCCTTCCATCCCTCCACCGTTCCCGGCAGCCCACGCCGGCTCGTGCCTCGTCGGCCGGCGCGCCATGCCATCGGCTGCCGTGGATCGGACCTGCGAGCGTGGGAGCACGGGAAGCGGTGCGAGAAAACTCCGTTGGCTCCGTGTGAGGCTCGTTCTTGATCCGGGCCCGGTACGAAGCCGGTTCAACGTCTGGAGGAATGGATTCGGCCCTCCGCCGGGGGACGAGCGGAGGGCCGACGTGCATGCCTGGGACGGGACTCGAACCCGTAAGGGCGTTGGCCCGGCAGATTTTAAGTCTGCTGTGTTTGCCGATTTCACCACCCAGGCGGGCCGGGAGAAAGATAAACGGACGCAGCGGCCGGGTCTACGGTCTTCCCTCCCCGCCGGCCGCGTCCATCACCTCGCGCAGGCGGCGCACGTTCTCCGCCACCGACGCCTTCGTGTTGAAGACCGCGGAGCCCGCCACCACGCAGGTGGCGCCGGCGCGCACCACGTCCGCGGCGGTGTCGGGGGCCACGCCGCCGTCCACCTGCAGTTCCACGTGGTCCAGCCCGCGCTCGTCCAGCATGCGGCGGATGCGCGCGATCTTGTCCGTGCTCGTGGGGATGTACGACTGCCCGCCGAACCCGGGGTTCACCGACATCACCAGCACCAGGTCCACGTAGGGCAGGATCTCGGCGAGGGCGTCGACGGACGTCGCCGGGTTCAGCGTGACGCCGGGCTTCACCCCCAGCTCGCGGACCTGCTGCACCGTGCGGTGCAGGTGCGGGCAGGTCTCCACGTGGACCGTCAGGTAGTCGGCCCCCGCCTTCGCGAAGTCCGCCAGGTAGCGCTCCGGGTGCTCGATCATCAGGTGCACGTCGATCGGCAGCGTGGTGGCCCGCCGGGCCGCCGCCGCGATCAGCGGGCCGATGGTGATGTTGGGGACGAAGTGCCCGTCCATCACGTCCACGTGGATCCAGTCCGCCCCCGCCGCCTCCGCCTGGGCGATGTGCTCGCCCAGCCGCGTGAAGTCCGCGGACAGGATGGACGGCGCGATCTTCACCCGGCTCATCGCGCGCCCTCCCGGTGGCGCACCTGCACGCCGCCGCTCCCCGCGATCACCACCGCCGTCGCCATCCCCAGAAAGAGCCCGCAGTCGATGATCCCCGGGCGCAGCGCCAGCCGCTCCTCCAACCCTTCGGGATCCGCGATGCCGTCGGGAAAGCGGCAGTCGAAGATCAGGTTGCCCCCGTCCGTCACCACCGGCGTCCCCTCGCGCTCGCGCAGCCTGGGCTCGCCGCCCAGCGAGCGCAGGAAGTCCGGCTGGATCGGCGCGCCGAAGGGGTCTACCTCCACCGGCAGCGGCGCCTTCGTCCCCAGCCGGTCCACCACCTTGCTCTCGTCCGCCACGATCACCAGCGCTCGCGACGCCGCGGCCACGATCTTCTCGCGCAGCAGCGCGGCGCCCAGCCCCTTGATGAGCCGCAGCTGCGGATCCACCTCGTCCGCGCCGTCGATGGTGAGATCCACCCGCGGCCGCTCGGCCAGCGTGGCCAGGGGAATGCCCAGGGCGCGCGCCCGCGCCGCGGTGTCTTCGGAGGTGGGGACGCCCACCACGCCGCTCCACTCGCCCGCCGCGCGCCGCTCCGCGATCACGTCCAGCAGGTGGCGCACGGTGGAGCCGGTGCCCAGCCCCAGCGTCATCCCGTCGCGAATCCATTCCGCGGCCCGCTCGGCCGCCGCGCGCTTGAGCGCCTCGGCGTCGCTCGTGGTGTGCACCTGCGTGTGCTCCATGCGTGGATGAGTGTGGGTGGGACGAGGCGAGGGCGGCAAAGTAGCACGGCAGGCGCCCTCGCGCGACGGGTGGAATGGACGGGTTGTGGGATGGACGGGGTTGGATGGACGGCCCATGGCCACCGCTTGAAATCGCCGCCACCAGGCCCCGCGCTCCACCGGTCGTAGAGACCGGCGCACTCACGCACTCACGCACTCACGCACTCACGCACTCAAAACGAGGAGGGGCGCCTTGCGGCGCCCCTCCCGTTCCGGCGGATGCTTCAGGTGAGGATCACTCCTCGCCGCGCACCCCGCCGGCCTTCACGTCCAGCTGGTACGGCTGGAACTCGCACCCCGGACGCACCGGCACGTACACCACTTCCGGCGTGCCCGTGGCGCCCGCCTCGGCGAACACGCTGACGCCCT
>DASTNU010001157.1:0-3285 GCA_035720605.1 Longimicrobium sp.
CACCTCCACCTCCTCCATGGCCGACAGCATCTCCCGCAGCCCCCGCCGCAGTGTGGGATGGTCGTCCACCAGCAGCACCCGCAGCCGCTCGCCGGACGCCCCCTGCGCCGGTGCGGGCGCGGGCGCCGGCGCGGATGCCGCTGCGGCGCCCGGCGGCGCGGACCCGGGCGCGGGAACGGCGAGCCCGGGGGCTGGAAGCGGGGGCGCGCCCGCCAGGGGGAGGGTGAACCAGAAGGTGCTGCCCCGTCCCGGCCGGCTCCCGGCCCAGATGCGTCCGCCGTGCGCCTCCACCAGCCCCTTGGCGATCGCCAGCCCCAGCCCGGCGCCGCCCTCGCGCGTGCGCTCCGCCTGCCAGAAGCGGTCGAACAGCCGCGGCAGGTCCGCGGCCTCGATCCCCCGTCCCGTGTCGGCCACGGAGAACACCATCGCCCCCTCCGCCGGCCGCACGCCCAGGGTGATGGTGCCCCCGGGCGGGGTGAACTTGATGGCGTTCCCCAGCAGGTTGGAGAGCACCTGCAGCAGCCGGTCGCGGTCCGCCAGCACGGACGGCACCCGCTCCGGCACGTCCAGCCGCAGCTCCACCCCCGCCTGGGCCGCGGCGGGGCCCAGCACCAGCACGCTCTCGCGGACGACGGGTCCCACCGCCTCCGCCGCGGGGTGCAGCCGCAGCCGCCCCGCCTGCAGCCGGCTGGCATCCAGCAGGTCCTGGATCAGGCGGTCGATCTGCCGCGCGGCCTGCAGGATGGCGTCCAGCGAGCGCCGCCGCTCCTCCTCCGTTCCCGGAACGCGGATCAGCATCTCCGCCAGCAGGCCGATGCCCCCCAGCGGGCTGCGCAGGTCGTGGGCGACGTAGGCCAGCACCTGGTCGCGGGTCTGCACGGCGTGGCGCAGCCGCTCCACCAGCCGGCCCTTCTCCACCTCCAGCGCGGTGCGCCGCGCCAGATCCGCCGCGATCTCCACGTCGCGGGCGCCGAACACGCGGCCGCTCTCCGACGCCGCCAGCGTCACGGCCCCCAGGATGCGCCCGCGCGCCACCAGCGGCACCACCAGGAACGAGCGCGGGTCCAGCTGGTCGATGAGCCGCTGGTGCTCCGCGTCCGCCGCCACCGGCCGCAGCGCGGCGGGATCGGTCGCGGGCACCAGCACCGGCTCTCCGGACTGCAGCACGCGGCCCACCGGGTGCCGCTCCGCGCTGTCGCTGTGGGGATAGCGCTCCAGGAGGGCGCGAAGGAGCTCGTGCTTGCGGGGATCGGCGGCGGCGGACTCGGCCGCCTCGAGCGTGCCGTCCTCCGACAGCACGTCGATGATGCACCAGTCCGCGTGCGCCGGTACCGCCAGCCGCGCGATGCGGCGCAGCATCTCGTGCGGCTCCAGCGACGAGGCGAACACCTCGCCCGCGGACACCAGCAGCTCGCGCTCGCGCTCGGCCCGGCGGCGCTCGGTGATGTCGCGCACCACGCACTCCACCCGGCCGTCCCCCAGCAGCACCGACGCCACCTCGGCGGGGAACACGCTGCCGTCCCGCCGCCGCACCATCCGCGTGGAGAGGAGCATCCCCCCGCGGGCCAGCTCCTCGCGGCGCAAGGGCGTGGCGGCCAGGTCCTCCGCCTCCACCATGTCGGCCACGCGGGTTCCCAGCAGCGCCCCCGGCGGCTGGCCCAGCATCTCGTGCATCCGCTCGGTGGCTTCCAGGACGCGGTTCTGCGCGTCGCACAGGAACACGCCGTCGTGCAGCCCCTGCACCAGCCCGCGGTACTTGCGCTCGCTGGCGGCCAGGGCCTCCTCCGCCCGCTTTCGCTCCGTGACGTCGCGGACGAACAGGCTGGTGCGCTCCGCTCCGCTCCCGTCGCGGAACACCTGGGTCGACACCTCGACCGGGATCCGGCTGCCGTCCTTGCGGACGAAGGTCAGCTCGCCCTGAAACCGGCCGGTGCGGCGGCGCTCCTCCAGCGCGGCGGCCAGGCGCGGATCGTCCGGGTCCACGACGGCGGCGCGGCCCAGGGCGCGGAGCTCCGCCTCCGCGTAGCCGAACATCCGGCAGGCGGCGGGGTTGGCGGCCAGCACGCCGCCATCCGGCGCAGTGAGAAAGACGGCGTCCAGGCTCTGCTCGAACAGCGCGCGAAAGCTGGCCTCGCCGCCCTCGTCCCCGCGCAGCGCCGCGCCCACGGCGGCGAGGGCCGCCTCCCCTCCCTGGTCCGGCAGAACCAGGAGGGCCGCGCCGGGCGCGGCCTGGCGCAGGGCGCGCAGGGGGCCGGCGCCCTGCGCGCCGGGAAGAGAGGAGTGGACAAGGATGACCGCCGGCCCGTGCTCCCGCGCGGCGGCGCACGCGTCGTCCAGCCCGGCCGCGTGCACCACGCGGCCGTTCCCGGAGGCCAGGACGCGCGCGCGCGCGGGATCGCCCCCCACCATCAGGACGGGACCGGGCCCCGCGCCGGCAGAATCGCTCATCATTCCCTCCGCCTCGTCAAAGCGGGTCCGGCGGCTCTCATCGCGGGACCCGCCGGGTCACGATCCCCATCGCGCCGCAGGTCCCCACCGCGTGCGGCAGAACGCGTTTCGCGCTCCACCTCCATGGTACGCCTCCCCGGCGCGTGGGGGAATCCTTTTACCCCGTTCCGACGTGGCGAATTCCCGGCACGCGCGGAGCACGGCCACCGCATCCCGCGCCTCTTGGCCGTCCCTGGCGAGCGCGCCGTCCAGAGCGCGCTGGCCGGCGCCCCCCCGAATCCATCAGGATCCTGGTTGGCGAAGCCCGCCCCTGCGCCGAAGGCCGCGGAATCCGGTATCCCGTGACCTCCGTAACCGGCGTGCCGGGCGTCACCCGGCTGGTGGCGATCACGGTGGCTCCGGAGGGGATGACAATGCGAGGGCGCCGGGTCTCTGGACCCGGCGCCCCGGTACTGACGGGGTTGGTGACCCGCACGCGCACCCCTCCCTCCGTCGTCATACGACGCCGCCGAACCACAGCCCCGCGAGCGCCGTGAGCCCCATGGCGAGCGCGCCCCAGAAGCCCACGCGGACAGCGCCCCGGACGATGGACGCCCCGCCCGTCCGTGCGGCGGCGGCCCCGAGCAGCAACAGGGCGACCAGCGTGGCCCCGGCGACGCTCGCCCCCACGGCCGCTCGCGGCGCGGCCAGCACCACCACGATCGGAAGGATCGCCCCCAGGGCGAACGCCGCGGCCGACGCGAACGCCGCCTGAAGCGGCCGCGCGCGCAGCGTGTCGGTGATCCCCAGCTCCTCACGGGCATGCGTCGTGAGCGCATCCGCCGCGGTGAGCTGTAC
>DASTNU010001158.1:0-4375 GCA_035720605.1 Longimicrobium sp.
GCCGCGGGGGTGGCCGCGTCGGGCGACAGGGCGCGCGTGGTGTCCACCCGCACCCGCCCGGAAAGCCGCACCCCCCAGGCGCTGGCCAGGTCCTGGTCCGTGGGCGCGCGCACGGGATCGCCCAGCACCAGCACGTGCCCCATCTGCGCCGGCGAGACCAGCGGGCGCACGTAGTAGATGCGCAGCCACCCGTTGGGGTCCTTGCCGCTCCCCGCCACCGTCCCCACGGGAATCCCCCGCGGGTACACGCCGCCCTCGCCGGAGGTGACGATCAGCGTCCCCGTGTCGGGCGCGGTGTGAAAGGCCACGGGGCTGAAGGCCAGCACCTGCTCGCCCCCGGGGCCCTGCAGCGGGCGCGCGACCCCGTACGTCTCCCCCTCCACCGTCATCACGCTGGCGCGGAACTGGGGGTGCGTCCACGCCAGCATGGTGCTCGACTCCGTCCCCAGCTGCCCCACCTGCCCCGCCAGCCCCTCGGCCGTCACCACCGGCGCCCCCTCCCTCACCCCGTCGCGCGCGCCGGCGGACAGCAGCAGCACCCCGGTGGAGGCGGGCCCCGCCTCCGGCCGCGCCTCCGCCGCCACGAACGAGTAGGCGAGCCGCTCGCGAAAGCCCAGCAGCTGGCGCAGCTGGCGGTTCTCCGCCGCCAGCGTCGCCTGCCCCACCAGGAAGGAGGCCAGCGAGTCGCGCTCCGCGCGCAGGCGGGTGGCGTCGGCGTAGCGGCCGGTGCGGTCCGCCGAGCCCCGCTGCACGGCGATGAAGGGGCGCAGCACGGTGGCGCGCAGCCCGTGCCCCAGGCCGTCCTTGTAGACCTCGGGCATCACCATCACCAGGCCGGACAGCACCGTGAACAGCGCCGCCACCGCCAGGTCGCGCTTGCGGCCGCGCTCGCCCGCGCCGCGCAGGTAGGGTCTGAAGGCGCTCAGGAGGTCAACACTCCTTTGTACTTGACCACGTCGTCCAGGATGCGCCCCGCACCCCGCACCACGCAGGTCAGGGGGTCCTCGTCCACGTGGATCGGCAGGTTGGTCTCGCGCGCGATCAGCGTGTCCAGCCCGCGGATGAGCGCGCCGCCCCCCGTCATCACGATCCCCCGGTCCACGATGTCGCTGGCCAGCTCCGGCGGGGTGATCTCCAGCGCCCGGCGCACCGCCTCGACGATGGCCTGGATCGGCTCCTGGATGCACTCGCGGATCTCCTGCGAGTGCACCCGCACCGTCTTGGGGATGCCGGAGACCAGGTCGCGCCCCTTGACGTCCATCTCGCGCTCGTCGCCGGTGCTGTACGCGCTGCCGATCTGGATCTTCACCGCCTCGGCGGTGGCCTCGCCGATCATCAGGTTGTAGTTCTTGCGCATGAAGGTGACGATGGCGTTGTCGATCTCGTCGCCCCCCACGCGGATGCTGGTGTCGCAGACGATGCCGGAGAGCGCGATCACCGCGATCTCCGTCGTCCCGCCGCCGATGTCGATGACCATGTTGCCGGTGGGCGTCTCCACCGGCAGCCCCACGCCGATGGCGGCGGCCATGGGCTCCGCCACCATGTACACCTCCTTGGCGCCCGCCGCCGCGGCGCTCTGCCGCACCGCTCGCCGCTCCAGCTCGGTGATGCCGCTGGGCACGCCGACGACGACGGTGGGCTTGAGCTTGAGGAAGCGCTTGCTGGTGACCGTCTCCAGGAAGTAGCGGAGCATGATCTCCGTCACGTCCACGTCGGCGATCACGCCGTCCTTGAGCGGGCGCACCGCGGCGATCCCCTCGGGGGTGCGGCCCAGCATGCGCTTGGCCTCCAGCCCGATCCCCTTGATCTTGTTGGTGGCCTTTTCCACGGCCACCACCGACGGCTCGTTCAGGACGATCCCCTCGCCCTTCACGTACACCAGCGTGTTGGCCGTCCCCAGGTCTACGGCAATGTCGTTGACCGGGATGAAGCTGCCCGATCGGAACCAGCGAAAGGCCATGTCGTCTGAGCTTTTCTCGCCGGCTGCGGGGGCCGCCGGGCGCCTCGGGCAGAACCGTCTGCCCGCTCTCGTTGCGTGGGTGTGCGAACGGCCGGCAAGCTAGGCCGCTCCACGCACATACGCAACCCGAAAGCCCCGATGCCCCGCCGGGAGCCGCCGCGTGCAGATGCAGGCGCCATGCCGGGTTGGACGGCGCCGCGGATAGTGCATGTGCGTGTGGGAAGGGATTGAATCTGCTACGGTTTCAGTTTTACGCAAGGGGGCTGTCCGCGCGCGCCCGTCTCCCCGCTTCCCGTACCTTGCAGGGGCGGATGCCAGAGCGGGGAAAAAGACGCCGAACGGCCCGCAGGGACAGACGAAGGCCAGGGGACCGGAGGCACGGAATGATGCTCCGTCCTCTGGCCTGTTCTCCGTCCCCCGGTACCCATTTCCGTCCCATCTCCGGGGATGAGCATGCTCCGCGACCTCTCGACGAAGTGCCCCATCACGGATTGGCGGATCATCTGCTACTGGAGCAGGGCACCTTGCCTTGAACTTCATGGCGGGTTTAGAATGCGTGCACATGGCGCCGCCGCGTTTCCGGCGGTGGATCACAGGCACGCGGGAGGACGTGATGCGCAAGCTGCGGCTCAGGCTGGACGAACTCGCGGTCGACACCTTCCAGACGGGCGATGCAGAGGTGCCGCGCCTGGGAACGGTGGATGCGCACGAGGCCACGCCGAAGATCATCTGCAGCATTCCCACCCTGAAGACGGACCTGACCTGCTGCCCCTGCACGCCGATGTTCTGACGGGCGCCGTGCACGCACGCTGGCCAATTCCGGCCGCGTGCGTCGTTCCTGCTTACCGGAGAGGACGCTCATGAACAAGCTCACGCTGCGGATCGACGAGCTGGCCGTGGAATCCTTCCCCACCGCCGAGATCGACCGCGAAGACGGCACCGTCCACGGGCAGGAGATGGTGCCCACTCCGCCCTACTACACCTGTCCGCCCAAGACCCGGCTGACCGACTGTCCCTGCACGCCCGTCTTCTGATCCCTTTCGCTCGCAAGGATCGGGATGAAGAAGCTCAGGCTGCAACCCGACGAGCTGGCGGTGGAGTCGTTCCCCACCAGCGGCGTGGACGGCGGGATGGGGACGGTCCACGGCCAGGGGATCCCCACGCCTCCGTACTTCACGTGCAAGCCGTGCCTGCTCACCAGGCCGACCGACTGTCCCTGCACACCGTGATGCGGAGCGGCGGTTGCGCGATCCCTCATCAACGACCCGGGAGGATGCCATGAAGAAGGTGAAGCTGCAGATCCAGGAGCTGGCGGTGGAGTCGTTCCCCACCAGCCAGGCCGACGAAGAGCTGGGCACCGTGCAGGCGAACGAATGGGTGCCCACGCCGCCGTACAAGACCTGCCCGGCCGCGACGCGGATGACGTACGACTGTCCCTGCACGCCGAAGTACTGACACCGGGCGTCGATCACTCATCCACACGCGGAGGACGAGATGAAGAAGCTGAGGCTGGACGTCGACGAGCTGGCCGTGGAGTCGTTCCAGACGGGCGAGACGGGCACCACGCTGGGAACGGTGGAGGGCCACTTCGCCATCACCTGCGCGCAGGACAGCTGCACGCCGTACCCGTCCATCCACAACACGCGCTGCAACTGCACGCCCGCCGTGTTCGTGTAAGGGCGCCGCGTTCCCTCATCCGATCCTGGAGGATGCCATGAAGAGGCTGAAGCTGCAGGCGGAGGCGCTGGAGGTGGAGTCCTTCCCCACCGGCGCGGACGACCGGGGCGACACCGCGCTCGAGTTCCTCGCGACGCGCCCACAGGTCTGCGACCCCTTCTCCCTGCCGCCCCGCTGCTCCTGACACGGAGCACGGCGGATGACGACGGGCCCGGCGGAAGTCTCCGCCGGGCCCGTTCGATTCTGCCCCGGTATTCCCTGATCAAAGCCGGGATGGGCATCAACCGCTGTCGTCGGGAGTTGGTCCCATCTCTCCGTGTCAGTGCCCGGTGGACCCGAATCCACCCGCGCCGCGGCCGCTTTCGGAGAGCTCGTCCGCCTCTTCCACCTCCGGGGCCACGAAGCGCGCGAACACCAGCTGCGCGATGCGCGTTCCGCGGGGGATGGGCACCGGCTCGCTCCCCGCGTTCCACACGATCACCTTCAGCTCGCCGCGGTAGTCGGGGTCGATGGTGGCCGGGGAGTTGGGGAGGGTGATGCCGTGGCGCAGCGCGAGGCCGGAGCGCGGGCGCACCTGGCACTCGACGTCCGCCGGCAGCTCCATCGCCAGCCCGGTCGCGACCAGGCGCCGCTCCCCCGGCTGCAGGACGAAGTCCGGCTCCGCGCTGGCCACGTCGTACCCCGCGGAGCCGGGCGTCTGGCGCGCGGGGAGCGGCAGGTCGGGGTTGGATGCGAGAC
>DASTNU010001159.1:0-6875 GCA_035720605.1 Longimicrobium sp.
TGTTCGAGACGCAGCGTGGCCGGGTGCGCCACGAGCCGCCCGTGGTCGAAGAAGTGGCCCCGGAGCTCGACGCCACGCTCCCGGCGGAGGGCGAGATGGAGCTCGACGCGGAGACGTTCGAGCGCATCTTCCGCGCGACGCCCGCGATCGCGCTGCAGCACGGCAACCTGCTGGACTTCTACGCCCGCGAGCTGGCGGAGCTGGACGAGGTGGCGCGCCACGTCTCGGAGCGCGGCGA
The DNA here is from genome assembly GCA_035720605.1 of Longimicrobium sp. Taxonomy (GTDB): domain Bacteria; phylum Gemmatimonadota; class Gemmatimonadetes; order Longimicrobiales; family Longimicrobiaceae; genus Longimicrobium. The sequence continues at coordinate 239 of DASTNU010001159.1, forward strand.
GTCGGTGACGATGTTCGAGTACTGATACCAGATCCGAGAAAAGAAAGAACCTCACGCAGAGTCAACAGAGTGAGCAGAGTTCTGGTCTGTGCCAGGGGACAACTCTGCTTCCTCTGCTGACTCCGCGTGAGGCCATTCTTTTTGCGGATTGATCCCGGGGAATGAAAACGGGATCCTACATCGCCGGCACGGTGAAGTGGAACGTCGTTCCCACGCCGAGGGTGCTCTCCACCCAGGCGCGGCCGCCGTGCGCCTCCACGATCCCGCGGGCGATGGGGAGCCCCAGCCCCGCGCCGGAGCGGCGGGCCGGGCTCTCGCCCTGCCAGAACGGGTCCCACAGCCGCTCCACCTCCTCCGCGGCGATCCCGGGCCCGGTATCGCCCACCCAGAAGCGCACCCTCCCCTCCTCCGGCGCCGCGCCCACCGTCACCGTGCCGCCCGCCGGCGTGAACTTGAGCGCGTTCCCCACCAGGTTGCTGAACACCTGCAGCACCCGGTCGCGGTCCGCGCGCACGTCGGGGCACCCCTCCACCGCTTTCACCAGCCGGATCGTCCGCTCCTCCGCCATCAGGGCCATCAACCCCACCGCCTCGCCCACCAGGTCCCTGGGCGCGCACCGCGCCGGCTCGATGCGCAGCTGCCTCGCCTCGATGCGCGCCACGTCCAGCAGGTCCTGGATCATGCGGTCCATGGCCTGGGCGCTGCGCACCACCCCTTCCAGCGCCTCGCCCGCCAGCGACGGCAGGGGGCCGGCGGCGAGCGCGGCGTCCACGTTCAGCAGGATGGCCGTCAGCGGGTTGCGCAGGTCGTGCGACACCACGCCCAGGATGGAGTCGCGGGCCCGCAGCGCCTCGCGGGCCTCGTTGTACAGGCGCGCGTTGTCGATGGCCAGCGCCGCGCGCCGCGCCATCTCCTGCGCCACCGCCAGGTCCGCGGGGCCGAACAGGCGCTCCGGATCGGTGCTCACCAGGGTGATGGTGCCCAGCGTGCGGCCGCGCGCGGTGAGCGGGACGATGATGAACGAGCGCAGTGGCGCGGGGTTGTTGCGCAGGCTTTCGCGGTGCGCCTCGTCGTGCGCCAGCCGGTCCAGCACCTCGGGTGTGACCTCCGACACCAGCATCGCCTCGCCGGTGCGCAGCACGCGCAGCACCGGGCGGCGCTCCTCGTCCGCGTCCGGCGGGTTGCGCACGTCCGCCAGCAGCCGCGCCTCCGCCTCGGGGTCCGCGTGCGCCACGGCCACGCGCCGGGTGCCGCCCTCCGGCTCCACCTCGTCGATCAGGCAGTAGTCCGCCAGCTCCGGCACCGCCAGCCGCGCCAGCTGCCGCAGTCCCGTCGCGTAGTCGAAGGTGGCGCTCAGCAGCGTGCCCACCTCTGCCAGGAACGCCGCCCGCCGCACCGCCGCCTCTGCCTCCTGGCGCGCCCGCCGCTCGCGCTCCAGCAGCTCCGCGCGCTGCCGCTCCGCCGCCTTGCGCCGCGAGATGTCGCGGTAGATTCCCCACGTCCCCACCCGCCGCCCGTCCGCGAACACCGGCGTGCCGGCCACGTACACGTCCACCGGGCGGCCGTCGCGCGCCTGCCGCACCGTCTCCATCTCCGCCTTTTCGCCGGCGGAGACGCGGGCGGTGAGCGCGATCCCCTCGTCGCGCAGCGCGGGAGGAACGATCAGCTCGTTGATGGTGCGCCCCGCCGCCTCGTGCACCGGCCAGCCGAAGAGGCGCACCCACTCGCCGTTCACGTCCAGCACGCGCTCTTCCGCGTCCAGCAGCGCCAGCCCCTCCGGCGCCGCCTCGAAGAGCTGGTCCAGGTAGGCGCGCTGCACCGCCAGCGTCCCCTCCGCCCGCTGCGCCTCGGTGATGTCGCGCAGCACGATCAGCCGGCCCGAGTCCCCCGCCGCGCGCAGCAGCGAGCGCACCCGCACGTCCACCTGCCGCACCGCGGGGCCGATGCTCAGGCGCACGCGGACGGGCCTGCCGCCGTGCTCCGCCTCGGGCCCCAGCGCCGCGGCGATCGGCGCCAGCACCTCTGCCGCGGGGCGCCCCATCACCTCGCCGCGAATGGAGAGCAGCTCCCGCGCGGCGGGGTTCAGGTCCAGCACCCGGCCCGTCTCGTCCAGGACGATGACGCCGTCCGGCATCTCCTCCACCAGCGCCTCCCGCGCCACCGGCACCAGGTCCAGCAGCCGCAGGCGAAAGATGGCCCAGAAGAAGATGGCGCCGCTCAGGGTGAAGAGGAACGGCATGGGGTTGGCCGCGAACCGTACCGTCCGCGACAGGTGCAGCACGTTGCCCAGCCACGGGATCGCCCCGGCCAGGATGATGGCGGCGGCCTGGCGGCGGTAGAGCTGCGCGGAGCGGATGGCCCGCAGCGCCACGATGGCGACCCCCAGGGTGAGCAGCGCCCACGAGTAGGCGACGTGCAGCCAGAACCCCCACCCGTTCACCGAGTCGATGGCCGCGCGGCCGCCGCGCTCCACCAGGGCGAAGCGCGTCCAGAAGGCGTGGTGCCACGGGTTGGTGACCACCATCGCCAGCGTGAGGGCGGGGACGGCGGAAAGGAGAAGGAGGACGCGCGGGGTGAGCCACCGCTCGCGCCGGGTGTACTGCAGCGCGAACACCGCCGACGCCAGCGGGACCACGATGGCTCCGGCCTGGGTGGCCTCCGCCAGCAGCAGCTTGGTGCGAAAGTCCGCGCTGGCCCGGTAGAGCGCGTAGAAGAGGGCCCACGCGCTGGACGACGCCATCATCAGCACGAACCCCGTCGCGGCGGGCACCCGACGGTGCCGCCACGCAAAGAGCGCCAGCGCCGCGCAGACGAGCGCGGACACCAGCAGGGGGCCAAAGACGGGCGTGCGCTGCCAGACCATGCGTACGCGTGGCTCCGCCGCTTCGCGCGGCGGCGCGGGCTGGGGTGTGGTCCCGGGGAGGACCGTTCAGGCGTTGGGGGGGTGAAGCCTAAACATGTCCCCTTCCGCCTTCCCCCGCAAGCAGTTACCCGGCGCGGGCCGCGCCCTGCCGGTTGCATCGGCCGTTGCCAGAGGGTTGCGGTGCGGTGGCGTGCCGCCCATCATGTGCGCGCACTTCCCCATCCGGACCGGCTGACCAGATGCAAGGAGGCGACGACTTGAGCACGACAGCCGAATCTTCGATGTGTGGACGGGCCGGCCTGCGCGGGCCGGCGGTAGTGGCGCTGGCGGCGCTCTGTGCGGCGGCGGTGCCCACCCGCGCGCAGGAGAACGCGGAGAAGACGGTGGAGGCGGCCCCGCCGCCGCACCGGGCCGTGGCGCCGCGCGAGCGGGCGCTCCCGCCGGTGCGCGGGGAGGACGGCCTGTGGCGGTGGCTGCGCGACCAGGCGCGGCGGGTGCGTACGCTGGATGGTGGGCCGGTGGCGTTCGCCATGCGCTACCGCATCTCGCCGCAGCTGGCGCGCACCATCCAGGACGCCGCGGAGGCGGAGGGGCTGGACCCGGACCTCGGCTTCCGGCTGGTGCGGGCGGAGAGCAACTTCAACTGGCGGGCGCGCAGCCACGCCGGGGCGCTGGGGCTCACGCAGCTCATGCCGTACACGGCGCGCTGGCTGGACCGGGGGATGACGACGCCGGAGCGCATCATGCAGCCGGAGGCGAACCTGGCGGTGGGGTTCCGCTACCTGCGCCGGCTGATCGACAAGTACGGAGACCTGCGGCTGGCGCTGCTGGCCTACAACCGCGGCGAGGGCGCCGTGGACCGCGACCTGCGCCGCGGCCGCAACCCCGAGAACGGCTACTCCCGCCGCGTGCTGGGCACGGGGCTGGAGCGGTACCGGGGGGACGGGCGCATGCGGAGGGATTGAGGGCAAGGAGAAGGCCCCGGCATCGGCTCGGGGCCTTTCGCTTCCGGGCGGCCTCCCCGCCCTGAGCGAGTGAACTCGCCGCAACGACTGCGGTAAGCCCCGCAAACCGCGCGGGGCTTCAACCACAGGTCCCTCGGACGGCGGGTGCGGCGGGATTGCGGGCGCCGCGCCTGACCCGCGGCCCGCCACTTGGTATACTTCAAGCCAAATGGACTGGGCATTCCCGGTCGGCGTCTGGCCTCGGCATCAGCCGGGGCCTTTCGCTTTCCCCCCTCCTGCTTACGGGAAAATCTTCAATCCCCATCCCAGAGCACTGTGGTTCGCCGGGTTCCGGCGCAGCTTCGTGTGAACTACGTCGTACGCCCGGTTCGGCTGCTCGGGCTTGATCACCTTGCGCCCGATCGGCCGCGCCACCAGATCGGCCAGCTGCAGCCCCGACGAGTTGCACGCCTTGCTGGCCATTACGATCTCGAACGGGAATCGCCGGCCAGTCGCATTGTGACCGTCGCAAATCCGCCTGAACTCCAGCTCGGCTTCGTCGTCTTCCCTGGGTCCGCGCTTCTCGAACGGCACGTGTGTCACTCCGCGCCTGCATCCCAGACTGTTCAGGTGCAGGAGCAGGCGCTCCAGCCCGAAGCCCATGCTTACGTGGTAGGGACTTACGGGAGCGCTGTACGATTTCCGGTACTTCTCCTTGTCGATGACGCTCGCAACAATCGTCATCGGCGCGTTCGCGACGAGCGTGGAAAGATCATTCAGGAACGGCTCTCGGACGGATGCGTCGCGAAGAATGATGAACGGGCCCTTGTTCTTGACGATGTCATGCTCATGCAGGACGATCTGATCGTGGCCAAAATGCTTGAATTTGAAGCGCCGCATGTTCGGAACGGCTTCACCGAGATACGCTTCCTTGGAGAACAGGCAAAACGCCAGCACGAAGACGGGGAAGTGAGGATCGATGGAGACGAGCCCATGGTCTCCGCTCTCATCGGCGAAGATGATGAAGTCGCTGAATTCCGGCACCGGCACTCCGCACGCAAGCAGGAATGGGTGTTAAGCGCCGGAACTTGCACAGAGTGTACAGCGGTGTCAACGTGTAGGTTTCGCAAATTGCAGATCGGCGGATCAGGTCGTCGTTGCCGCGGTTGAACTGCCAGGGACGGCCTCCACGCTCCCGCCGCTTGCCTCCCGGCTCAACCCCTGCCTACACTCCACTTTCGCACTTTCGCACTCTCGCACTCTCGCACTTTTTCTTCTCCCATGCCTCGCATCCATCCTCTCGTCGCGCTCCTGGCCCTGACGCTCGCCGCGCAGCCGGCGGCGGCGCAGGAGCGGCCGTTCGGCACGCTGCGCGAGCAGGCGCAGGTGCGGCAGGAGTGGCTGCGGCTGCGGCTGGAGCGCGTGCTGCCGCGCATCATGCGCGAGCAGGGGGTGCAGCTGTGGATCATCCCCGTCCGCGAGTACAACGAGGACCCTGTCTTCTGGGCGCTCGTCTCGCCGACGACGATGGCGGCGCGGCGGCGCACCATCTACGCCTTCTGCGACCGCGGGCCGGAGCGTGGCGTGGAGCGCATCGCCATCGGCGGCAGCGCGCAGGGCGGGATGTACCGCGTGGTGCGCGATCCCAACGCCCCCACCGGCACCGCCGGCGCCCAGGTGCGGCCCGCGGAGCCGTACGGGCCGGACCAGTGGCGCCTGCTTCCGCCGGTGATCGAAGCGTGCGACCCACGCACCATCGCCGTGGACGTATCCCACACGCACGCCTTTTCCGACGGACTGACGGTGGGCGAGTGGGAGCAGATGCAGGCGGTGATCCCGCCCGCCTACCGCGACCGCATCGTCCGCCGCGAGCTGCTGGCGCTGCACTACATCGAGGAGCGCATCCCGGAGATGCTGCCCACCTACGAGCGGATGCAGCGGCTGGCGCACCAGATCATCGGCACCGCCTTTTCCGCGGAAGTCGTCACGCCGGGTGAGACGCGAACGGAAGACGTGGTGTGGTGGATGCGGCAGCGGCTGGCGGACCTGGGGCTGGACACCTGGTTCCAGCCGAGCGTGACGGTACAGCGGGCGGGCGTGGAGATGGCGGATTCCGCCAATCCCGTCATCCTGCGCGGCGACCTGCTGCACTGCGACTTCGGGGTGACGGCGCTGGGACTGAACACGGATACGCAGCACATGGGATACGTGCTGCGCGACGGGGAGACGGATGCGCCCGCCGGCCTGTACGCCGCCCTGCGCCGCGCCAACCGCCTGCAGGACCTGCTGATGGACGAGATGCGCCCCGGCCGCACCGGCAACGAGGTGCTGCGCGGCACGCGGGAGCGGATGCGGGCGGAGGGGATCGACGGCACCGTCTACTCGCACCCCGTGGGCGATCACGGTCACGGGGCGGGGCCGCTCATCGGGCTGTGGGACCGGCAGGAGGGCGTCGCCGGACGCGGCGACGTGGCCATCCGGCCGAACACCTGGTTCTCCATCGAGCTGCAGGCGACGAGTCCGGTGCCGGAGTGGGGCGGGCAGCGGGTGCGGATGGCGCTGGAGGAGGACGCCTGGCTGGACGCCGACGGCACCCGCCGCTGGGTGCTCGCCCGCCAGGAGCGCTTTCACCTGGTGCGGTGAAGGGGAAGCATCCAGCCGGACCGGCAAGCCCCTCCCGGGTCGATAAACCCGCCGCTCGGAAAGCCGGAAGCCCCGTCTCGCCGCCGCTGACGCGTCGACGAACGGGGCTTCGACTGCCCGGTACCACTCACGCACTCACGCACTCACGCACTCACGCACTCACGCACTCACGCACTCACGCACTCAC
>DASTNU010001160.1:0-3385 GCA_035720605.1 Longimicrobium sp.
ACAACACCGTCCGCCGCTGGAACGCGCGGGTGAACGTGACGGCCGAGCCCCGCAGCGACATGGACATCCGCGCCAGCGCCGGGTACGTGGCGGGGACCATCCACCTGCCGCTGGAGGCGGGCGGCGGCGGCACGGCGTGGACCACGTTCTTCGCCAACCCCGCCAACCTGCGCCTGGCCGACGGCTCCCCGCACTTCCGGCGCGGCTTTCACAGCGCCACCCCGGAGGGGTACCGCTACGCGTACGAGGACTGGCAGGACGTGAACCGGTTCACGGGGAGCGTGGAGATGAACCACCGCCCCACGGACTGGCTGGCGCACCGGCTCACCCTGGGGGCCGACGTGACCCGCGAGCAGAACGTGGAGGTGGTGGAGCGGATGGACGACCCCGCCTTCCTGCCGATGTTCACCACCGGCGAGATCGCCGGGTACCGCGACCAGAACAACCGCAACATCAGCTACACCAGCCTGGACTATAGCGCCACGGGGTCGTACGGGCTGCGCCAGAACATCTCCGCCAGCACCTCGGTGGGCGCGCAGGTCTACCGCCGCTTCACCGACATCGAGGCGGCGTCGGGGCGCGACTTTCCGGTGCGCGGGCTGCGCGGCATCAACGCCACCGCGGTGCGCTCCGGCGGCAGCAACTACCTGGAGGACGTGACGGTCGGCGTCTTCGCGCAGCAGCAGTTCGGCTTCAACAACCGCCTGTTCTTCACCGCCGGCCTGCGCGCCGACGACAACAGCAACTTCGGCGAGAACTTCGACCTGGTCTACTACCCCAAGGTCAGCGCCTCGTGGGTGGTGAGCGAGGAGCCGTTCTGGCCCTTCTCCTGGGTCAGCGGCCTCAAGCTGCGCGCCGCCTACGGCGAGACGGGGCAGCAGCCGCTCTTCCTGACCTCCATCCGCACCTACACCTCCGTCCCGGGGCCGGGCGACGTGGGAACGGTCACCCCGGGCGCCGCGGGGAACCCCGACCTGGGGCCGGAGCGCGGCAAGGAGGTGGAGCTGGGCTTCGACGCCGGCTTCATGGACGAGCGGCTGGGGATCGAGTTCACCTACTACGACAAGCGGACGGAAGACGCGCTGCTGCTGCGCGACATCGCGCCCTCCACGGGCTTCGCCGGGCAGCAGTGGTTCAACGCGGCCGAGATCCGCAACCGCGGCATCGAGGTGCTGCTGCGGGGCACCGCCATCCGCCGCGAGAACGTGGAGCTGGAGCTCACCCTGAACCTTTCCACCAACGCCAACCGCATCGAGAGCCTGGGCATCGAGGGGCTGGACACGGTGCAGGCCGGCACCTTCGTGCGCCACGTGGAAGGGTACCCGGTGGGGAGCTGGTGGGAGAAGCGGGTGGTGGACGCGGACTTCGACGCCAGCGGCCGCCTGATCGCCGGCTCGGAGCTGTGCGACGACGGGCGGGGCGGCACCACCGCCTGCACCACGGCGCCGCGCCTGTTCCTGGGCCGGCCCACGCCCTCGCGCGAGGGCGCCTTCATGCCCGCGCTCACCCTGTTCAACCGGGTGCGGCTGGCGGGGATGATCGACTTCAAGACCGGGCACCACAAGCTGGACGGCAACCTGCGCGTGCGCTGCCTGCTCTTCGCCCGCTGCCGCGAGAACTGGTTCCCGGCCGAGTTCGTGGACGACCCGGCGTGGCTGGCGCAGACGCAGCGCGGCGGCACCTACGTCAACGGCCTGATCAACGACGCCAGCTTCACCCGCCTGCGCGAGCTCTCGCTCACCTACTCGGTGCCCGACGCCTGGGCCGCGCGGCTGGGCGCCTCGCGCGCCAGCATCAGCGTCGCGGGGCGCAACCTGCACACCTGGACGGACTACACGGGGATGGAGCCCGAGGCGTCGTTCCTGGGCGGCACCCGCGGCGGCAACAGCGCGCAGTGGGAGCAGAACGTGACCCCCCAGCTGGCGCAGTTCGTCACCACCCTGAACCTGAGCTTCTGACCATGGGAGGAGCGATGAGGACACGTGCGCGGCGGCCCGGCCGCACGAGGCTCCGCCCGGGGGTGGCCATGTGCGCCGCCCTGCTGGGGCTGGGGCTGCTGGGGGCGTGCGACGCCCTGGACGAGCTGCTGGCCGTCGACAAGCCCGTCGACGTGCCGGCCGAGGCGCTGAACGACCCCACCAAGGCGGTGCTGCTGGTGAACGGCGCCATCAGCGACTTCGACTGCGCCCTGGGCTCGTTCATCGTGATGGGAGGGCTGGTGGGCGAGGAGTACATAGACGCCACCCAGACGGCCGACCGCTGGCCGTACGACCGGCGCGAGGTGCAGCCGGGAGACGCGCGCTACTCTACCTTCGGGTGCGCGACGCTGGGCACCTACGTGCCCCTCTCCACCGCCCGCTTCACCGCCGACCAGGTGCTGGGGTGGCTAGAGGGATGGACGGACGCGGAGATGCCGACGGGGGTGAACCGCACCCGGCTGATCGCCACCTCGGCGGCGTACGCGGGCTACTCCTACCTGCTGATGGGGGAGATGTTCTGCTCGGCGGCGGTGGACCAGGGGCCGGAGATGTTTCCGCCCGACTTCTTCAACGCGGCGGTGGGGCGCTTTACCCGCGCCATCGAGGCGGCCACGGCGGTGGGCGGCGCCCCGGCCGACAGCATTCGCTACATGGCGCTGGTGGGGCGGGCGCGCGCCCGGGTGAACCTGGGACAGTACGCCGCGGCCGCGGCCGATGCGGCGCTGGTGCCGGCGGGCTTCGTCAAGGCCGCCACCGCGTCCGACGCGGCCGACCGGCGCCGCAACCGGGTGTTCGCGCAGAACAACCAGACCGACGGCGTGACCGTGGGCCCGCGCTACCGCAACCCCACGGTGGAGGGGGTGCCGGACCCGCGCGTCCGCGCCACCGACACGGGAAGGAACGCCACGGACGGAAACCGGATGTGGCAGCAGAACAAGTACGCCGGGCTGGGGACGCCGGTCCCCATCGCCACCTACGACGAGGCGCAGCTCATCCTGGCCGAGGCGGCGCTGCGCGGCGGCTCGCCCACCAACGCGGTGAACATCATCAACGCGCTGCGGGCGCGATCGGCCACGCCGGCGTACACCGGCCCCACCGACGCGGCGTCGGTGATGGCGCTGCTCATCGAGGAGCGGCGGCGCGAGCTGTGGCTGGAGGGGCAGCACCTGTACGACACCATCCGCTTCGACATCACGCTGCAGCCGGCGACGGGCACCACCTTCCCCAAGGGCGGCATCTACGGCAACACCAAGTGCCTGCCGCTCCCCAACGTGGAGCGCCTGAACAACCCCAACCTCGGCTGACGACAGGCGGTTTCACGCAGAGGACGCAGGGCTGAAAGGAGAGGATGCAGAGGAAGAACATCCCCTGCGTCCTCTCCTTTGCATATCGCACCCCTCTCCAGA
>DASTNU010001161.1:0-2071 GCA_035720605.1 Longimicrobium sp.
GTCTTTCCCTGATCTCCGAAGCGGGCAATCGCGGAGAAGCGCCGGCGTGCATCGCCCGCGAAGCTGACGGGAGCGGCCGGTGCGCGGACCTCGCGGGAGGCCGCGCCGGCACGGCTGCCCGTCGCCGGATCGCATCGGACAGGCTGAGCCCACCGTGCTCCGCACGCCACCAGGGGGATTCGAGACGGTTGCGGGGGCGCTCCACGTGGCCGGCGCCGCGCTCGCGCAGGTGCGCGCCCACGCGGCGGCGGCCTACCCGGAGGAATGCTGCGGCGCGCTGCTCGGCCTGGACGTCGACGTAGGCGCACACGGAATCGGGCGCGTGGTGACGCGGGCCGTCGCCGTGGAGAACCGGTGGGCCGGGCGGCGGGAGTCGCGCTTCCTGATCCCCGCGGGCGACGTCCGCGCCCTGGAGGCGCAGGCCGCCCGGAGCGGGCTGTCGCTGGTCGGCTTCTACCACTCCCATCCGGACGGGCGGACGGAGCCCTCGCGGCGCGACCGCGCGCAGGCCTGGCCGTGGTACAGCTACCTGATCGTGGCCGTGTCGGCCGGTGGCGCGGGGCAGGCGCGCAGCTGGCGCCTGGCCGACGACCGGCACGCCTTTCTGCCCGAGGACCTGGCCCCCGAGGACCTGGCCGCGGAAGACGAGGAGGAGGGATGAGCATCCGGGTGCGGCTTCCCGGGCCGCTGCAGGGCTACGCCGGGGGAAGGGCCGAGGTGCCGGTGGCCGGGGACACGGTGGGGGATGCGCTGGCGCGGCTGGCGGAGCGGTATCCGCCCATGGCCCGCCACCTCTTCGCCGAGGACGGGAAGCTGCGCAGCTTCGTGGCCGTGTTCCTGAACGACGACGACGTGCGGCACCTGGGCGGCCTGTCCGCTGCGGTCGGCGAGGGAGACGTCCTGTACCTCGTTCCCAACGTGGCCGGGGGACGCGGCCGGACCGGCGCTGCCCTCCCTCTCCGTCCCTGACCGCGCCGGCCACCGCCGGACCGCCATCCACCCCGAACGACGACCCCGGCGGGGGAGCGCAAGGCTCCCCCGCCGGGCCGTTTCGCGTGCCGTCCGGCGCAGGAGGCGGGCGGGGGAGGGGGCGAGCAATTCCGGAGAAGTCGCGGTTTGGCGCCCCTCCTATTCTCCCTCCACACACCGGCAACGGGCACCGCGTCCCCCGCACCGGGCAGGACACCGGCGACGCCAGCGGACCGAGCATGCAGACCAGGAAGACTCCGCCCCCCGCGACCACCTTCTCCTTCGTCGGCAACGTGGGGTGCATCCGCTTTCCGCCGCCCATCCGCAAGGCGTCGGGCGTCAAGCGCAACGACCAGCTGGCGCTGACCGTGGCGGAGGACGGCTCGCTGGTGCTGGAGAAGCTGCAGGTGTCGCCCGAGACGCTGCGCGAGATGCTGCAGGTGGAGGGGTGCGCCTGCCAGCGGGCGCCGGCCGGGTGCGCCGCCGGCGGCCCGGAGGTGCTCACGGTGGGGTGGAGCTACGTCCGGCTTCCCGAGGCGCGGGCGGTGGAGCTGGGGCTCCTTCCCGACGCGCCGCTCCGGCTGGTGGGCGAGCCGGACCGCATCACCGTGCAGCTGCACCAGAACCCGGCCGACCTCGAGAACGTCGCCCGGTTGGCGTGCCCTCCGTAACCCGGCGGCCCGCTCCTCCATCCACCACTCCAGTGAACACCGACGAGGAGGCGACGATGTCGATCCACCCGTACCGGAACGAGAACCTGATCCAGATGGAGACCTACTTCACCGACGGCCCGCGGGCCGAGGCGCTGGTGGGCCACGTGCGCGCCAAGTGGGCGCTGCTGCGCGAGCACGGCTTCGCCGACGGCTACCCGGTGGAGGTGCTGCGCAGCGGCGGCTCGAACGGCGATCCCGTCAAGGTGGTGGAGCTGTTCAAGTGGCGCTCGCGGCAGGCGCAGGTGGAGGTGAAGAACGACCCCGACTACCAGAAGCTGCTGGCCAACATCTCCGCCCTGTCCAGCGCGGCCACGCAGGAAGACACCCTCACCGGCGTGGTGCGTGGCTTCAACACCAACTTTCCCCCCATCGGCGGGGTGGAGCTGCTG
>DASTNU010001162.1:0-4288 GCA_035720605.1 Longimicrobium sp.
GGTGACAGGGTGACAAGAGGATGGGGTGACGGGGGTTGAATGACGAGTGGGTGAACGAGCGAGGCTCGATCGGCTGTCCTCCTGATTCGAGACGATCCGCCTGTCACCCCTTCACCCCTTCACCTTGTCACCCTGTCACCCTGTGAATCCATCAACGAAACGGACGGCCGGCTCCGGGACCCACCCCGGGGCCGGCGTTCTCGCAATGCGGACGCAGGTGGCGGAGACAGAGAAGCAGCAGCGGCACGCGCCGCGGCACCGGGTGGAATACGCGCTGGCGCGCACGCTGGAGCGCGCGGTCAGCGCCCTGCCGGAGGGGATGGCGGACGCCTTCGGAGGGCGGCTGGGCGCCACGGTGTACCGGCTGGGCATCCGCCGCAAGACGGTGGAGGAGAACCTGCGCCTCGCCTTTCCCCAGGCGACGGAGGCGTGGCGCGCATCCGTCGCGCGGGCGTCGTACGAGCACCTGGGGCGCGAGGCCGCCGCCATGCTCCGCCTGGCCAAGCTGGACCCGCAGGCCGTCGTCGACCGCACCGTGACGAAGGGGTGGGACGAGATGGAGGGGGCGCTGGCGGAGGGGAACGGCTGCCTGCTGGTGACCGGCCACTACGGCAACTGGGAGATCGCCGCCGCCACGGTGGCTTCGCGCGGCGTGCCCATCAGCGCCATCGTCCGCCGGCAGGGAAACCTGCTGGTGGACCGGCGGCTGGACGAGACGCGGCGGCGGCTGGGGGTGGAGACCATCTCCCAGCGCGAGGCGCCCGGCAAGGTGCCGCGGCTGCTGCGGAAGAACGGGGTCATCGGGATCGTGGGAGACCAGGACGCGCGGCGGGCGGGGGTGTTCGTCCCCTTCTTCGGCGTGCCGGCGTCCACGCACCGCGGCCCGGCGCTCTTCGCCATCCGCTTCAACGCGCCGGTCTTCGCCTGCGTGGCGCGGCGGCTGCCGGGTCCGGAAGTTCGCTACGAGGTGGCCGGCACCCGCGTCCCCGTCCCCCGCACGGGTGACCTGGAGGCGGACGTGCAGGCGCTGACGGCGGAGCTGGCGGCGCGGCTGGAGGCCAGCATCCGCGAGGCGCCGGAGCAGTACTTCTGGTTCCACCGGCGCTGGAAGAGCACGCCGCAAGGGGAACCGGGTGCAACGGAACCGGGTATCTCCCGGGCTGGCGCCGCGCCCGGCCAGGACGACACGGAACAGGACGCGCTGTGATCTACATCTGCATCCCGGTGCTGAACGAGGCACCCACCGTGGGGGTCCTGCTGTGGCGGATCCGCCAGGTGCTGACCGAGTTCCGCCGGGACTTCCACATCCTGGTGCTGGACGACGGCAGCACCGACGGCACCGACGAGGTGCTGGCGCCGTACGCGCGCGTGCTGCCGCTCACCGTGCTGCGCGGCGACCGCCCGCAGGGATACGCGGCCGCGCTGGAGCGGCTGCTGGGCGAGGTGGTCGCGCGATCGACTCATCCCAAGCGCGACACGGCGGTGGTGGTGCAGGCGGACTTCACCGAGCCGCCCGAGGAGATCCCGGCGCTGGTGAAACGGCTGGAGGGCGGGGCGGACGTCGTGGGCTCGCGCGTGGCCGCGGTGCAGGGCGAGGTGCCGCGCGGGCTGCGCTGGTCCCGCCGCGGCCTTCCCTGGCTCCTGTCCCGCGCCGCGCTCCCCGCCGACGCGGGAGACCCGTTCGTGGGATTCCGCGCGTACCGGGTGCAGGTGCTCAAGCGGGCGTTCGCCGACCGCGCGGGGGCGCCGCTGCTCACGCGGCAGGGGTGGGCGGCGAACGCCGAGCTGCTGCTGCGGGTGGCGCCGCACGCCCGCCGCGCGGAGCAGGCGGCGGTGGAGATCCGCTACACGCGCCGCCAGCGCGACACGCGCTTCGACCCGTGGGCGGCGCTGCGGGAGGCGTGGGAGCTGGCCAGGCAGGCGCCCAGGCGGGGAGCCGTCCGGCCCGCAGCTGCACCGGATCCGCAGCCGGAGCCGCAGGCGCAGCAGGTGGATGACGGCGAGCCGCGGGAGAGGGGACGCCCGCCGCGCAGGAAACGAAAGCGAGGAAATCGTGAAGGCAATATTCAGGATCGGGCGGAGGGGTAGGGCCGTGGCGGCGATCGCCGCCGCCGCCGTGATGGCGGCGGGGACGAGCGCCGCCGCGGAGACGCCGGTGCAGCGCCTGCCCTTTCGGAGCGGCGAGTCGGCGACGTACCAGGTGAAGCTCGGCGCCATCTCCGTGGGATCGGGGAGCCTGGCGGTGACGGGGCTGCAGACGGTGCGGGGGCAGCAGACCTTCCACACCGTGATGACGGTACGGGGCGGCAACGCCATCGTGCGGGTGAACGACCGCTTCGAATCGTGGATCGACACGGACGGGCTGTTCTCGCGCCGGTTCCACCAGAACCAGCACGAGGCGCGCTTCCGCCGCAACCGCACCTACGAGTTCTTCCCGGAGGAGCGCACCTTCCGCCGCGAGAACGGGCAGACGGGCACGCTGCCGACGAACGAGCCGCTGGACGACCTGTCGTTCATCTACTTCGCGCGCACGCTGCCGCTGGAGCCCGGCGCCACCTACACGCTGCCGCGCTACTTCAAGGCGGACGGCAACCCGGTGGTGCTGCAGGTGCTGCGGCGCGAGACGGTGCAGGTGCCGGCGGGGCGCTTCCGCACGATCGTGGTGCGTCCCATCATCCGCACCGACGGCATGTTCGGCGAAGGCGGGCGCGCGGAGGTGTACTTCTCCGACGACGAGCACCGCATCCCGGTGCTCATCCGCAGCCGCGTGCCCGTGGTCGGCTCGCTGAGCATGCACCTGCGCACCTTCCGCCCGGGCACCTGATCGCACTTCCCCGGCAGGACCTCGCGAGGGGTTCCAAGGCGGAGGACGCGGGGCAAAAACGAGAGAACGCAGAGGAAACTTCGAGAGACTCCTCTGCGTTCTCTCTTTTCGTCCCTGCGCCCCCTGCGTCGAGATTTTCTCCCGTTGAACAGGGAATTCCAAAATCGGGTACGAGTGATGGGACGGGCCGTTTCGGCAACATGAAAGCGAGGAATGCGTGCAGCTGAGTTTGCGGATGATGCGAAGAAGCTGGTCCGTGCTGGCGATGGGTGCCGCGGCGCTGGCGGCGGGGACCGCGGCGGCGGAGGCACCGCAGCAGCGCGTGCCGTTCCGCGCGGGCGAGTCCGCCACCTACCAGGTGCGGCTGGCCGGCGCGCCCATCGGCCGGGGCAGCATGGCCGTCACGGGGATGCAGACGGTGCGCGGAGAGCAGGTGTTCCACACGGTGATGACGCTGGAAGGCGGCAACTTCGTCTACCGCGTGAACGACCGGTTCGAGTCGTGGATCGACGCGGACGGGCTGTTCTCGCGCCGCTTTCACCAGAACCAGCGCGAGGGCCGCTTCCGCCGCAACCGCACCTACGACTTCTTCCCCGAAACGCGCACCTACCGCCGGGAGAACGGCGAGACCGGCACCATCCCCACCAGCGAGCCGCTGGACGACATCTCCTTCATCTACTTCGCGCGCACGCTGCCGCTGGAGCCGGGCGCCCGCTACTCGCTGCCGCGCTACTTCAAGGCGGACGGCAACCCCGTGGTGCTCCAGGTGCTGCGCCGCGAGACCATCCGCGTGCCGGCGGGCCGCTTTCGCACCATCGTGGTGCGCCCGGTCATTCAGACGGACGGCATGTTCGGCCGGGGCGGGCAGGCGGAAGTCTACTTTTCGGATGACGAGCACCGCATCCCCGTGCTCATCCGCACCCGGGGCATTCCGCGGGTCGGCTCGCTCACCATGCAGCTGCGCACCTTCCGCCCGGGCAGCTGAGCGCGCATCTTCGGGAGGTTCGATCTGGGTCCGATGCGGACCTGAACCTTTCGACACAGAGCGCCGAGCCCGTGGACGACGGCATCGACAACCGGAGCGGGTCCGCCGCGGGGAAGCCCCCCGAGGCGGACCTTTCGCGTGTGCGCACCGTCCCCGTGGGCGGGCGGCCCAACAAGGTGCTGGCGGAGCACTTCGCCGCGCCGCCCCCGGCGGACCCCGCGGAGCGCACGTTCGGCGCGTTCGTGCGCTCGCTGCCGCACATCCTGCAGGCGGAGGCGTTCCTGGCGGTGGTGGATGCCGTCGCGTCCGCGGTGGAGCGGCGCCGCACGGTGCTGTGGATGCTGGGCGGCCACGTGGTGAAGACGGGCCTCGCCCCGGTGCTGATCGACCTGATGCGCCGCGGCGCCATCACCCATCTCGCCTCGAACGGCTCCGCGGGGGTGCACGACTACGAGATGGCGCGGTGGGGCGGCACCAGC
>DASTNU010001163.1:0-4089 GCA_035720605.1 Longimicrobium sp.
TGGGCGTCAGCGCCTACGCCACCGGCAAGGCCACCGAGGTGGACCGCGAGTCCACCAGCTTCGGCGTGCTGGCCGAGGCCAACTACTTCGTCGACATCCCCCTCCTCCCCGTGACGCCGTACGTGGGCGTGCACGGCGGGCTGGGAAAGTACACCATCGAGGAAGCCGGCGCCGCGGACCCCAGGCTGGAGGACGACCGCACGCAGCTGGGGTGGCAGGTGGGCGCGCGCTTTCAGCTGAGCCGCATGTGGGGGCTGGACGCGCAGTACCGCCGCGTGAGCGAATCCGCCAGCGAAGAGCAGGGCGGCGACCTGGAGCGCAACCAGGTGCTGGTGGGCATCACCCTCTTCTGAAGCGGGACGGCCGGACGATGGACGAAGGCCGGCGGAGCGATCCGCCGGCCTTCGCGCGTTCTGCCCGGGCGCCGCGCGCCGGCGGAAACACCGTGCCGGCAGCGCGCGTACGCCCTCGTCTGGATCTCGTGGCAGACGAGTTGCGAAGCCACGGAGTGGCCACCGCTCCCCCTGCGACCCCCGCTCGACGTGCGCGAAGCCGTTCCCGACCTCCGGCGCGGAGCGCCCGCCCAACCGCTGGGCGTGGACGAGCATCCGCGCAACCTGACCACCGCCGGCTCCATGCGCGTGATGCTGCGCATGGCGGAGCGGGCCATGGTGCGCGCCTCCGACAGCCACCAGGTGCGCGGGAACACCGCCAGCCTGCTCGCCAGCAGCAGCGAGGCGCTGCAGGCGTGGCACCAGGCCATCCAGCGCGCCCAGCGCTACGTGCACCTGGAGAACTACATCATCCGCGACGACCACATCGGCAGGCGGTTCCGTGACGCGCTGTGCGAGCGCGCGGCGGCCGGCGTGCGGGTGCGGGTGCTGTACGATTCCTTTGGATGCT
This sequence comes from Longimicrobium sp., assembly GCA_035720605.1. Taxonomy (GTDB): domain Bacteria; phylum Gemmatimonadota; class Gemmatimonadetes; order Longimicrobiales; family Longimicrobiaceae; genus Longimicrobium. The sequence goes on from DASTNU010001163.1 coordinate 904, forward strand.
GGGCCACGCCGCGCCGCTTCTGGAAGCCGTTCCGCGACGCGGGGGTGGAGGTGCGCGCCTTTGCGCCCCCCCTCGCTGACGGACCCGCTGAACTTCACCCGCCGCGACCACCGCAAGGTGGTGGTGATCGACGCCGACTGGGCCTCGGTGAGCGGCATGTGCATCGGCGCCGAGTGGGCGGGCGATCCGCAGGCCGGCATTCCCGCCTGGCGCGACACGGGGGTGGAGTTCCGCGGACCCGTATCGGCCTCCCTGGACCGCGCCTTCGCCCGCAGCTGGGCGGCGGCGGGGGGCGTGCTCCCCCCGGACGAGATCCCCGACCCCGCGTCGATCCGGCCGGTGGGGCACGTGGCCGTGCGGGTGGTGGAGGGCGAGCCGGGGCGCTCCCGCATCTACCGCGTCTCGCAGTTCGTCGCGGTGGGGGTGGAGCGGCGGCTGTGGATCACCGACCCCTACTTCGTCCTTCCCCCCGCCATGACGGAGGCGCTGGCCTCTGCCGCGCGCGACGGGGTGGACGTGCGGGTGCTGGTGCCCGCGTACAACAACTGGCCCATCGTGGGGGGGATGTCGCGCGCCGGCTACCGGCCGCTGCTGGAGGCGGGGGTGCGGCTCTTCGAGTGGGAGGGGCCCATGATCCACGCCAAGACTGCGGTGGCGGACGGGTTCTGGAGCCGGGTGGGCTCCAGCAACCTGAACCTGGCCTCGCTGGTGGGGAACTGGGAGCTGGACGTGGCGGTGACGGACCTGCCCTTTGCGCAGGAGATGGAGGCGCTCTTCGTCCGCGACCTGGAGTCGTCGGTGGAGGTCTCGCTGATCAGCCCCTGGCGCTTCTCCATGAGCGGGCTCAAGGAGCGCCGCGGGGTGGAGCGGGTGCTCGCGCCGGACGAGACGCAGGAGGAGAGCGACACGCGCACCGCGGCGCGCGACGCCCGCCGGCGCTCGTACCGCGGCTCGCAGGTGAGCCGCTTCCTGGGGCGGCTGGCCCGCGCGGCCACGGTGCTGGCGCGGGCGCTGGTGGGCCAGCGCACCATCGGCCGCGAAGACACGGGATGGGTGACGGTGTGGGCGATCATCCTGTTCGCCCTGTCCGCGGTGGGCTTCTTCTTCCCCCGCGTCACCGCGTGGCCCATGGCGGTGGGGACGCTGCTGCTGGGAATCGCCGCCCTGGTCCGCATCGGCATCCATCGCAAGCCGCCGCCGGGGGCCAGGTAGCGGCGACCGCGCCCGGCGGTTGAAACCGCTGCTGGAACGTCACGAAGTCCGCCTGCGCGGACTCGCGTGGGAGGGATCACGGCGCGCGACAGGCCGCCAGCTTCGGACGGTAGATTCCTCGGTCGGCACCGGAGACCACGGTAAGGGCTGGTTTGGTGTGGCGCCTTTCCTCGGAATGACAGATGGGCGCGCGGGCGGGGTTTTCCCTTCCCCCACGCAGTTTGTGGGGGAAGGGCCGGGGATGGGGGGCGCCCGCCCTTCGCGCTGAAGCATCGGAACCACAGCGATCCATCCCCTACCACCCCTCCCCCCAAGTTGGCCCGAAGTTGGGGGAGGGGTCGCCCGCCGTCGCGAGGAACGAGCGAAAGGCCGGGCGGGGGAGAGGGCCCCCGCGTCCGCCAGTGAGAACCCTCCCTCGATCCCTCCTGATGCCCGAAAAACCTGGGAACTTCTGATTCCGCGGGGGGCGGGATTGTGGCGAAAACCGCCCGAAAGGTTGACTAAGCCGTTGATGCGGTTTAGGTTACGTCGCTCGCACAACAGAGGTTCCTACTCCGGCGGCCGGTCTGCATCCTGACGGCCGCGATCCAAGCGCGCGTGGCATGCCCGCGCACCGCAGTGCCTCAAGGCCCGGCCCACATCCGCGTTTCCACAGGAGGTCGCATGGAATTCAGGTCCGCGTTTCCCGTTGCCGTGCTGCTTGGTGCCGCCCTGGGCACCGTGGCCGCCGGTGGAGAAGGCCGGGAGAATGCACCTGTTTCCACCGCCGCCGCCGGCATCGTCCGCGAGGCGAACGCCGCGGTGACCGACGCCCGCTGGGACATCCCGGTGGTGCGCAACGCCCCCGTGGAGCGCTTCATCGGCATCTTCACCGGCCGCCAGCAGGACCGCATGGCGCTGTACCTCAAGCGCAGCGGACGCTACGAGGGGATGATCCGCGCCAAGCTGCGCGAGCGCGGCATGCCCGAGGACCTGCTGTACCTCTCCATGATCGAGTCCGGGTTCAACCCCACGGCGCGCTCGCACGCGTCGGCGGTGGGCCTGTGGCAGTTCATCGAGGACACCGGCGAGCGCTACGGCCTGCGGGTGGACTCGTACGTCGACGAGCGCAAGCACCCGGAAAAGAGCACCGACGCGGCGCTCAGCTACCTGCAGGACCTGCACGGCCAGTTCGGCTCGTGGTACCTGGCCGCGGCCGCGTACAACACCGGCGAGGGGCGCGTCGCCCGGGTGATGCGGCAGGTGACGGGGCGGCAGCAGGGCAGGGACGCGGACTTCTGGCGCATTCGCCACCGCCTGCCCAGCGAGACCCGCGAGTACGTGCCGCTGATGGTGGCCGCCGCGCTCATCGGCAAGGAGCCGCAGAAGTACGGGCTGGGGCGCGTACAGCGCTGGATGCCGCTGGAGAGCGACGAGGTGCAGGTGCCCGCCGGGACGCGCCTTTCCACCGTCGCCGCCGCGGTGGGGGTGAGCGAGAACGAGGTCAAGCGCCTGAACCCGCACCTGGTGCGGTCGATGACGCCGCCGGGGACGAAGGCGTACGCGGTGCGCGTGCCCCGCGGCCGCGCCGAGCGGTTCGCCGCGAACTTCGCGGACGTGCAGAAGCGCGCGGCGGAGCGGGCCGCGCAGGAGCGCCGCGAGGAGCAGCGCCGCCTGGCCGCCGCCCGCCGCCACACGGTGCGCCGCGGCGAGTCGCTGTGGACCATCGCCCGCCGCTACGACACCTCGGTCAGGCGCATCCAGGCCGCCAACGGCATGGGCAGCCGCAACCGCATCCGCCCCGGGCAGCGGCTGAGGATTCCGTCGTGACGGGGTGACAAGGTGACGGGGTGACAGGGTGAACGGCCGCCGCGAGATGCTCTCGCGGCGGCCGGTTTCGTTTGGGGGGTGCTGCGACTGGCTGCTCGATGCGTCCGCTGGGGCCCCTCCCCCCGGCCCCCTCCCCTCGCAAACTGCGCGAGGAGAGGGGGAGAA
>DASTNU010001164.1:0-5844 GCA_035720605.1 Longimicrobium sp.
GCCGCGGCTGCCCCGCGTTCCTCCTCCCCCGGGCTCATTCCGCGTACGCGGCGCTCAGGCGCCCGGCGCGGGCCAGCGCGTCCTCCCAGCCGGCGAAGCGCTCCGGGAAGCGCCGCTGCAGCTCGCGCGCGATGTCGCCCAGCGCCGCGCCGCCGTCCATCATCTCCAGCACCGCCCGGTCGATCCGCCCCTGCTCCCCCAGCACGGGCCGAAAGTCGTGCGCGCGCCTGCGCAGGTCCGCGGGCGTGGCCGGCTGGGAGAGGAAGGTGGACTGGCGGAACTCCGCCTTGACCCCGTCCGCCCCTTCCACGCGGGTGTTCCACACCCAGATATGGGTCTCGCCCGCGGGGCGCGCCCGCAGCTCCACCCGCACCGAATCTCCCGCCTGCAGCGGCACCGGCCGCAGCCAGGGAAAGAAGGCGGTCCCGTAGAGGGTCTCCGGCCCCTCCGGCCCCGTCGTGAATCCCACCTCCTCCGCCAGGTCGGCGTCGAACCAGGCCGCGAAGCCGTGGGCCGTCGCCGGGCGCGCCGCCGTCCACTCCAGCGTACCCCCGACGTCCGCGTCGCGGATGGTCCGGTAGTCCAGCACCGCCCACCGGCACGGCTCCGCCACCCGGTCCGCGGGGGAAAACCTCGCCTTGGCCCAGGTGTTCAGCGCGGCGCGGCGCGCGGCCGAGAGGTCGAAGCCGCGGCTCTGCTCGTCCCACGGCTCCACGATCTCGCGGTACGCCCCCTCCGCCTCGACGGGCGCGGCCCACACCGTGTCCGACCGCGGCACCAGCACGCCGCCGGGCGCCAGCAGCCGCTCGCGCGCGTCGGCGATGGAGGCCAGGTGCCGCTCGAAGACCGGCAGCACGCCGCGCAGGTCGGAGACGATGACGTCCGCGCGCTCCGGCAGCTCGATCTCCGTGGAGATCCCCTGGACGAGCTGGATGCGGTCCGCCATCCCGTTCTCCCGCGCCGCCTGCCGGGCCAGGTGGATGGCGTCGCCGGGATCCACGGCGTAGACGCGCCGGGCGCCCAGCCGGCACGCCAGCAGCGCCATCATCCCCGTCCCGGTGCCGATGTCCAGCACCACGCACCCGGGGCGGACGGTGCGCTCCAGGGCGGCGGCGTAGGCGTCCATCCGCACCCGGTCGGCGATCATCGCCCCGTGGCCGCGCAGGGTGTAGGTCTCAGCCACGCCCCGCCCTCCCGGCGCGCGCACGGAAGTCGTCCTCCATCATCGCGCACAGCGCCCCCAGCCGCGCCGGGTCCGCGTGCGGCACCGCGCGCACCAGCGGGACGCCGCGGGCCACGCGGCCCAGCATCTCCAGCTCCCGCGCCTGCGCCGCGCGGTCCGGGAACCACCCCACGTAGGCGTTGGCCACCAGCGCCAGCACCCCCTCCACCGCGCCCACCGGCTCCAGCCGCGGCGCGTCCTTTCCCTCCTCCCGCTTCCCCAGGACGTAGACGGCGCCCAGGGGGAGGGGATCGGGATGGAACGCCGCGTCCACGCGCAGCAGCCGCTTGCTCCAGTTGGGGGTGAGCGGCGGCAGCTCCGCGCCGGGCCCGTAGAGCGAGGGGACGACGTCCGGCCACAGCCGCAGGTGCGGATACGCGGGCTGCGCCAGGATGCCGGCCTCCGTCCCCCGCAGCGCCAGCACGTCGTCCGCGACCACTGCGTGGCCCCGCGCGGCCAGGGCGGCGGCGGTGGTCGACTTTCCCGCGCCCGCCGGGCCCACGACCGCCAGCGCCGCCCCGCCGATCGCCACGGCGCTGGCGTGCAGGGCGGGAATGCCGCGCAGCCGCAGCACCAGGCCCAGGACCGGGCCCAGCAGGTAGGTGGCCGCGTCCTCCACGGTGAAGTGCGCGGGCCAGGCGCAGGCCACGCGCGTCCCGGCCGCGTCCACGTGGTACTCGCACCCGTCCGCGTAGCGCAGGCGAAAGGCGCCGTCCGCGCGGCGGTGCACCACCACCGTCGGCTCGTCCGCGGCGGTCAGGCGGGGGGAGACGTACCAGGGCTCCTCCGCAGCCCCTGGCGGAAAGGTGTCCGCCGGCGCGCCACCCATCCAGATCCGCAGCCCGGCGGGACCGGCGGCGGGATCGGGTTCCAGCCCCGGGACCGGCCGGTCCACCTCCGCGCAAAGGCCGTAGAGGCGGTACCGCACGGGCGCCGCGGACGCCCGCGCGTCCGCGCGGTCCCCCCGCTCCGGCGCGGCGATCAGCGGGGCTCCGGGAGCGGGGTGGATGGAGCTACGCAACGGGTCTCGAGAGCCACAGCGACAGGGCGAGCGGGCGAAGGTCGGCGGAGAGGGAAAGCGGCGCTTCGGCGGAGGCGCCCCCGGCGAGGGACGGGACGCGCGCCAGCTCCACCCAGGGCGCCACCTCCCGGCCGGCGGTGCGCCCGCCCAGCCACCCGCGCCCCAGGACGCGCAGCCGCACCGCAAGGGGGTCGTCGGCCAGCGGCGTCTTGGGCCGGGCCAGCAGCCGCGCGGGAAGGCGGCCGCGCATCGCCATGCGCAGCAATCCCTTGTCATTATACCACTGGGCGGGGGGGATGGACAGCGCCAGCCGCACCAGGCGCAGGTCGAAGTACGGGTGCCGCAGCTCGATGGGAACCCCCGTCGCCCCCGGGTCCCAGGCGCGGAAGAGCGCGGGCCAGAGCGCCCCCGCCAGCTGCTCCGCCGCCTCCGGCCGGAGCGGGTGCGCCGGCGCCGGCCGCGCGTTCCACGCCGCGATGCGCTCCGCCAGCCCGACCCGCGCCGCGAACTCCGGCGCGATCCAGCGCGGCGCCTCCGCCGCCACGCGGTGGCCGTGGCGCCGCTCGGCCAGCCAGGTGCGCACGCCGGGGCGGGGAAGGCGGTGGTGCAGGCGGGCGTACTCCGCCGCCTCGCGCGCGGCGCGAAGCACGTGTCCCTCCGCCGCCAGCCGCGCCAGCCGCGAGCGCGACTCGCGCAGCAGCGCGTCGCCACCCTGGCCGGTGAGGAGGACGCGGCCGTGCGCCGCCGCCTGCCGGTACTGGTCCGCCTCGATGGCCAGCAGCGGCGACGCGCTGGGCTGGGGGCGCCGGAGCGCCGGCTCCTCCCACCGCGCGAAGGGCGCGTAGTCGTCCACCGCCAGGTAGTGCACCGGGAGGCGGAGCGCGTCGGCCGCCAGCGCGGTGTACGCCGGCTCGTCGTCCGGCATCAGCCGCGCGTGGTAGGCGGTGAACCCCTGCAGCTCCGTCGTCCGGGTCCCTTCGTCCACCAGGTCGCGCCAGGCGGCGGCCAGCGCGGTGGAGTCGCGCCCGCCGCTGACCAGGATCCCCGCGCGCTCCCGCGGCAGCCGGTCCGCCACCGCCTGCCGCAGCGCGTCGTAGAAGAGCTCTGCGTAGTCGCGCGGGTGGCGCAGGCGGAGCGGCTCGGCATCCTCCGGGAGCGACCACCAGCGGCGCAGGGAGACGCGTCCGTCCTCCACCACCAGCAGGTGCGCGGGGGGGAGCTGGCGGATGGCGGCGTAGACCGTGGCCTCGTTCGACGGCGAGTCGCCGTGCACCAGGAAGTCGGCGATCCACCCCTCGTCCAGCGCGGCGGAGACCTCCGGGTGCAGCCGGACGCAGTCGATGCTGCTGGAGAAGACGAAGGCGCGGGGGGTGGCCGCGTAGTAGAGCGGCTTGACGCCGAAGGGGTCGCGCGCGCAGAGCAGGCGGCGCCGCTCCGCGTCCCACGCGGCGAAGGCGAAGTCGCCCAGGAGGTGGGTGGGGGCGTCGTCGCCCCAGAGGTGGAAGGCGTGCAGGACGAGCTCGGCCGCGGGGGCGTCGGCGGAGGCGTGGACCCCGCCGGCGCGGAGGGCGCGGACCACCTCGCCGCGCCCGTCGATCCGCGCGTCCGCGACGATCCACCTCCGCCCATCCAACGAGACCGGCTGGGGGACGTCGCCGCCCACGTCGCCGGTGCGCAGGAGGGCGTGCGCCAGGCCGGCGGGGCCGCCCGTCCACGCCGCCGTGCCGTCGGGAGCCCCGGACGCGAGAACGCCGGCCATCCGGTCCAGGAGGGCGGCGTCCACGGGGGCGCCGTCCAGGGCCACGATGCCGGCGATGCCGCTCACGCGTGCGGGGCGGGGCCTGGGGGGATGCGGACCGGGATCAGTCCGCCGGGTGCAGCTCGACCAGCCCGTTGGCGGCCAGGTCGCCCAGCAGGTGCAGCAGGTCCGCCTGGGCGCGGGCCCCCTCCACCTCGTATTCGGCGACGATGGCGTCGCGCAGCTCCGCGACGGTGCGCGGCTCCTCCAGCAGCTTCCAGACGGTGGCGCCCACCGGGTTCAGGCCGTAGTACACGCCGTTGCCCAGGCTCAGGATCACCGCCTCGCCCTCCAGCTCGCACGACACCTGGTCGCGCGCCGCCACCACCCGGTCCGCGGGGCGCAGGCGCAGCGCCTCCGTCACCGCTGGCTGGCCCGCAGCCCGGCGTCCACGGCGCTCCCCAGGATCACGGCGATCACCATCAGCTCCGCCGGGGGATCGTCCATCAGCGAGTCCGGGGCGTGGTCGATGAACTCGTCGTACGCGCGGATGGCCGCCTTCCAGCGGTCGCCGGCCACGTACTCCTGGCGCGGGTCCAGGAACTCCGGCTCCACCGCGCCCAGCCCCGCCAGCGCCTCCACCAGCTTCTCGGCCCGGTCGCCGGGCTGCCCCGGCTGCCCTTCGCGCAGCACGTGCAGCACGCGCTCGCGATCCAGCCCCCGCGCCAGCAGCCCGCAGACCACGCGCTGCGCCTCGGGGGCCAGCCGCACGCTGTCGGGCCAGCGGGGGGGCGGCTGCAGCGTGCCGGCGCACGCCGCGCGCTGGCCCTCGGCCGCGGCGTTCAGCAGCGCGTCGGCCACGGCGCGGCTACGAAAGGCGGTGCGGCCGTCCACGTCGCGAAAGAGCGCGTCTTCCACGTCGCGCACCGGCACCACCGGGTAGCCGGCGATGCCGCTGCCGGTGACGATGGGCCCGGTCACGTCGGAGCGGAACGGCTGCGCGTGCGCCGGCGCCGCGGCCAGGGCGGCGGCGGCCAGGGCGGGGAGAAGGATGCGGATGCGCATGATGGTTCGCGTCACAGCGGCTGGCGGAGCGAGAGGCCGTAGCCCAGCGAAAGGATGAAGCGGGCGCCGTCGCCGGCCTGCCCCGTGAGGTCGGCGACCCCCGCGGTCACCACGAAGGGGACGCGGCGGATGGGCGTGGCGGAAAGGGCCAGGTTCAGGTCCTGCCCCGTCCAGTCGGTCACCAGCGACACCGGCCCGGTGACCCGCATCCCCAGCGCGGCGAACGCGTTGATGCGGCGGCGGTCCCTGGCCTCGTCGCGCTCGAAGCGGAAGCGGCCGCTCCCCAGCCCCACGGTGACCACGGCGGTGCTGAAGGGGAGCGAGGGATCCTGGCGCAGGCTCAGCATGCGGGTGCCGACGGCGTACAGGCTGCCGCGGTCGTCCGAGCTCCCCCACAGGACGGCGTTCTCCCATCCCACCGCCACGCTCATCTGCCGCGGCAGCGCGTGGTGCAGCTTGACGCTGACGCCGCCGGTCTCCAGCGGCGCGCCGCGGAAGGTGGAGTAGGTGGTGACCGCCGCCTCCAGCGCCACCCGCCGCCGCGTGCCGATGCCGAACCCGATCACCGCCGCGGCGTCGTCCTCCTGCGTGTACCGGGTGCGCCCCTGGTACGCCACGCCGAAGAACGCCTCGCCCGCGTCCACGCCAAAGGCGGTGGGGACGGAGACGCTGGCCGCCGGTCCCAGCCGCAGCCCCGCGCCGGCGTCGGTGCCCTGCAGCCGCAGCAGCCCGCGGTTGCGGCGCGCGGCGCGGGCGTCCGGCGGCGTGGCGCCGGTGCCGGAGTACGACGGCGCGTAT
>DASTNU010001165.1:0-5516 GCA_035720605.1 Longimicrobium sp.
TTTCAGGACTTGGTAAACCGCGCATTCACCAAAACGTGAAAGGCGCATTCACCATTTCGGTGAATTTCGTCCGATTCCGCGACTGGCTCGCGAACGCGTCCCTGCGTCCCAGGGTCCAGGAATCCGCAACTCCATCCCGTGCGAAGGCAGAAGCGATACGCTGGACGGAGCGGCGCATCGAGTACGCTAACCTCTTGCGGAGTGGGCAATTGCGGACTCTGCTTCCTGATCCTGGAGCAGATGCCCAAATGCTCCGTCGTCTACCGAATGTCGAGGGGTTTGAGGAAGTTGCCGGCAGGGGGATGCACATGGACCCGGCATTGCCCTGGGGTGGGGCCACCCCTTTGTGCATCCCCACGACACCCCGGAGACTCGGATGAAGCGCTGGATCGCCATCGCCGCGTGCGTCATGACCGCGGCGGCCTGCCAGGACGTCGCGGAGCCGGTGGGCCCGGCCGGCCAGGACGTCCTTCCCGTCCACCTGCTGGGGCTGAACCCCGTCGTCAAGATCGACCCGGTGCTCACCACCCTGCTGAACGTCACCTCGCCGCTGCAGAAGCTGCAGGTGCTGGTGACCTACGACCCGACGCGCACCACCGGCGACGCCGTGTCGCGCGCGCTGACCTCCTCCGGCGCGGGGATCATCCGCTTCAAGCACCTGCCGGTGGTGTTCGCCCTGGCCACGCCGGTGCAGATCGCCAGCATCACGACCAAGCCGGGGATCCGCTCCGTCTACTCCAACCGGCAGCTGCAGTACTACCTGGCGGAGAGCGTGCCCAGCATCAACGGCCACCTGGCGCACGCGGCGGGCTACGATGGCGAGGGCGTGGGCATCGCCATCCTGGACAGCGGCATCGACGGCGCGTACAGCCCGGACCTGAAGCACCCGACGCGCACCGTGCAGAACGTGAAGTTCATCGCCGATCCCACCAGCGTGGTGTCGTTCGGCAACGCGCCGGCGCCGCTGGCCAGCGCGCTGCTGCTGGAGAACGTCCCCACCAGCGAGACGTCGTCGGGGCACGGCACGCACGTGGCCGGCATCGCCGCGGGCGACGGCACGGGGTCCGCGGCCAGGTACGTCGGAGTAGCTCCCGGCGCCAACCTCATCGGCCTGGGCACGGGCGAGGTGATCCTGGTGCTGTGGACGCTGGCCGGCCTCGACTGGATTCTGGAGAACCACGAGACGTACAACATCCAGGTGGTGAACAACTCCTGGGGCTCCGAGGGCACGTTCGATCCCGCCGATCCCATCAACGTCGCCACCAAGATGCTGTACGACGAGGGAATCGCGGTGGTGTTCGCCGCCGGCAACTCCGGCCCCGGCGCCAACACGCTCAACCCGTACAGCGCCGCGCCGTGGGTGATCTCGGTGGCGGCCGCGTGCAAGACGGTGACGCCGGATCCCACCAATTCGGCGGCCCAGTGCGCGGACGGCCGCGGCGGCATCCTGGCGGACTTCTCGTCACGCGGCATCGCGGGCGACCCGCTGTACCATCCGGACATCACGGCGCCGGGGGTGAACATCGTCTCCACGCGCTCCATCTTCGGCGTGACCATGACGGCCCTGTCCCTTCCCGCGGACCTGCAGGACTGCGCCATCGCACCGGCGCACCTGCCCTACTACATCTGCATCGGCGGCACGTCGATGGCGGCGCCGCACGTGGCCGGCGCCATCGCCCTGCTGGAGCAGGCCTCCGGCGGCGACCTGACGCCCGACCAGGCGCTGGCGGCGATCCGCGCCTCCGCGCGCCCGCTGCCGGGCTACGGCGAGTGGGAGGTGGGCGCGGGATACCTGGACGTGCTCGCCGCGATCGACGAAGTCGACTGAAAGTGCGTGAGTGCGTGAGTGCGTGAGTGGTGTGGGGGCGGCCTCGGGAATGCGGGGCCGCTCCCGTGCTTTCGTCAGGATAGGGAAGGAAATGGATCACCGGCAGTGAAAGCCCCGCGCAGCTTGCGGGGCTTTTCGCCGTCGTTGCGGCGGTTCACCTGCCCGGGCGAGGGGACCGCCTCTCGATGCCGCGCCGCCGGCCCCTCACCTGTTTGCTCCCTTTCTGAGCGGGTGCTATCCGGACGTTGCACAGAAACAGTGACTTCTGCGCGACAGCCGCGTCTGGATTGCGCAATCGGTGTGCGGCGGGGAGACAAGGCGTGCGGAGCGCCCACGCACTCTCCAGCATTGCACCATTTTGCAGAATCGCCCATAATGGCGCGGTTCACCATCCTCCATCCGGACCCTCGCGCCCGTGCCACTGCCGTCGCTGCTGATCGTGGACCCCGCGCCGGAGACGCGTGCCGCCGCCCTCGAGGCGGTCGGCGGGCGGGCGAGCGTGCGCGCGGCGGCGTCGCTGGGCGAGGGGCTGGAGATGCTGCGTGCCGCCGCGCCCGACGCCCTGGTGCTGTCGCTGGACCTGCCGGCGGCGGACATGGTGCTGGTGGCGCGGCTCATCGAGTCCGGCGTGCCGGCGGGATCGCTGGTGCTCACCGCCTCGCGCCCCACCATGCAGGCCATGGTGGAATCGTCGCGGCTGGGCGTGCTGGGGCTGGTGGCGGCCCCGGTGGACCCCGGCGAGCTGGCCGGGCTGCTGCGCGAGGTGTTCGCCGGCGACGAGGTGGTGCCGCTGGACGCCGCCGCCGACGAGGACGACGAGGACGCGGCCATCGGCGCCAGCCCGGCCATGCTCGACGTCTTTCGCATGGTGGGGCGGGTGGCGGCCAGCCCCGCCACCGTGCTCATCCTGGGGCAGAGCGGCACCGGCAAGGAGCTGGTGGCCAAGGCCATCCACCGCAACAGCCCGCGCGGACCGGGCCCGTTCGTCGCCATCAACTGCGCCGCCATTCCCGAGAACCTGCTGGAAAGCGAGCTGTTCGGGCACGAGAAGGGCGCCTTTACCGGCGCCATCACGCGCAAGATCGGGCGGTTCGAGCGGGCGCACGGCGGCACGCTGTTCCTGGACGAGATCGGCGACATGTCGCTGCCGCTGCAGAGCAAGATCCTGCGGGCGCTTCAGGAGCGCGAGATCGAGCGGGTGGGCGGCGAGGGGCGCATTTCCGTGGACGTGCGGGTGGTGGCGGCCACCAACCGCGACCTGCGCGCCGCCATCGGCGACGGCAGCTTTCGCGAGGACCTGTACTTTCGCCTGGCGGTGGTGACGCTGAACCTGCCCCGGCTGGCGGACCGCGGCGCGGACCTGGACCTGCTGGTGCGGCACTTCGTCGCGCGGTACGCGGCGCGCTACGGGCGCTCCATCCGCGGCGTCGCGCGGCCGCTGCTGGAGGTGCTGCGCCGCCACCCCTGGCCGGGCAACGTGCGCGAGCTCAAGAACGTGCTGGAGCGCGCGGTGCTGATGGCGCACGGCCCCGTGCTGCTGCCGGACCACCTGCCGCTGGACCAGATGCGCTCCCCCGACGAGGCCGCCGCCGCGGACGGGTCTCCCCTTCCCGGCTACACCCCCGAGCTGCCGCTGTCGGAGGTGGAGCGGCTGCACATTCGCGAGGTGCTCAGGCTGGTGCGCGGCCACCTGGGCCGCGCCAGCGAGGTGCTGGGCGTCCACCGCAACACCCTCACCCGCAAGATCCGCGAGTACGGACTGGACGGCGCGGTCGGCGGCTGAGGAGGGAGGTGCTTTCACCAAAAAAGTGCAGGATTCACAGAAAGAGGAAAGCGCGGAGTCCGTTCCGGAGGGAAAAATCCAGCAAAAACAAGGATTTGCGCTTCCCGCCACCCGGCACGGCACCTGCTACTCACACGGTGCGAACCTGATCCGGCGTTCAGGGCATGCGCCGCTCAGCCGTTGCACAGTCCCCCCAGGAGCCCGTCAGTGAACGCTCGTCGCACCTTTACGCTGGCCGCCGCCGCGCTGTTCGCGCTGGGTGGATGTGCCGACATGGAGCAGCCGACGCTCTCTGCTCCGGAGCAGCCCGCCGAAGTGCTGGGCGGCCTGATCAACCTGAACGGCGTGCTGCAGTTCATCGGCATACCGAACCTGCTCGCGCCGCGGCACGCGGAGAAGTACATCGTCGCCAGCCAGGGCGGGTTCGTGGAGCTGCAGGGGTTCCGCGTGGACATTCCCGCGGGGGCGCTGCAGGCCAACACCACCGTCACCATCGACCTGCCCACCGACCTGGTGCTGGGCAAGCGGGTGATCGCGGAGTTCGGCCCGCATGGCACGCAGTTCAACACGCCCGTCACGCTGAGCTTTCCGCTCACGGGCGTGCTCCTGACCGGCAGCCCCATCGAGGTGGCGCGGTGGGAGAACGGGGGATGGACGTCGCTGGGCGGCAGCGTGAATCCGGCGGGCACGGTGCTGCAGGGAACCACCCCGCACTTCAGCACCTACGGCGCCAAGGTCGTCATGGCCGGCGGCTGAGGCAGTACCCCACCGCTCCACGCGATGAGCAAGTCCGTCCCGCCCCACCTGCTGGTGGAGCGCGCGCTGGCCCTCGTGCCCGACCACGAGGACTTCCTTCCCCTGAGCGACGCCCTGATCGGCGCCTCGCGGGTGGACGCGGACAAGCTGTGGGCGCGGTCCGGGGCGTACGCCACGGTGGGCAAGCGGGTGGTGGACCCGGCCCGGGTGGAAGAGCTGGTGCGGATGCGGCTGGACCGGGGGCAGCAGTGGCTGCGCGAGATGTTCGACCTGGTGCTGGGCGCCATCCGCGAGCAGCAGGGCGGCAACCCGGTCACCGCCGCGGAGATGCTGATCCGCGCCGGCGAGATGGAGGAGGGCGACCGCCGGCTGGACAAGGCGGAGCGCATCTACCGCATGGCCCTGGGCATCTCGCAGGACCTGCGCGACAAGCAGCCGCACGTGCTGGCCCTGCGCCGCCTGGGCCGCACCGCCCGCGCCGCGGGCCGGCTGGAAGAGGGCTGGAGCTGGTACGAGCAGAGCTGGCAGCTGGCGGCGGACGCCCTGGACGTGGAAGGGCAGGTGATCGCCTGCCAGGGGCTGGGCAACCTCTGCCACGACCGCGGGGAGCGCGACCGCGCCCGCACGTGGTACGAGCAGGGGCTGCAGCTGGCCGCGGGGCTGGACCAGCCGGAGGCGGACTGGCCGCTCTACTTCAACCTCTCCGTGCTCTCCATGCTGGAGGGCGACCTGCCGGAGGCGGAGCGGCTGCTGGACCGGGGGCGGGAGCGGATGGAGCAGGCCGGGGCGCCCGGCGCGCGGATGTACTGGCTGAACAACCGCGGCGCCATCCTGCTGGAGCACGGCGACAGCGCCGAGGCCGAGGCGGTGTTCCGCGAGGCGCTGCCGGGGGCGGAGGGGCACTGGGAGGTGACCATCCGCGTGAACCTGGGCGAGGCGCTGCGGGCCCAGGCGCGCTACCTGGAGGCGGAGGACGAGGCGCGGCGGGCGGAGGAGCTGGCGATCGTCCACCGCATGGTGCCGGACCTGGTGGACGTGTACACCCTGCTGGGCGCCATTGCCCGGGAGCGGTGCGACGAGGAGGGGTTCGTCTTCTACGAGCAGGCGCTGCGGGTGTGCCACGAGCGGGCCATGCCCCGCAAGACGGAG
>DASTNU010001166.1:0-3912 GCA_035720605.1 Longimicrobium sp.
GGGGTTCAGCACGCCGCCCTCCACGGCCGCGCCGCCGATCGGGTTCGGGCGGTCGAGGACGACGAAGGGGATGCCGGTCTCCTTCGCCGCCTGCATCCCCAGCGCCATGGTGGAGACGTAGGTGTACGGCCGCGCGCCCACGTCCTGGATGTCGAAGACGAGCGCCTGCACGCCGCGCAGCATCTCCGCCGTGGGCTTGCGCGTCTCGCCGTAGAGGGAGTGGATGGGCAGCCCCGTCCGCTCGTCGCGGCCGGAGGTGACGCGCTCCCCTTCGGCGGCCACGCCGCGGATGCCGTGCTCGGGCGAGAAGAGCGCGACCAGCTGCAGCCCCGGCGCGGCGGCCAGGATGTCGATGGTCGGCCTGCCGTCGCGCCCCACCCCCGTCTGGTTGGTGATCAGCCCGATGCGCTTCCCGGCCAGCACCGCCGGCGGCTCGTCCGCCAGCACGTCCACCCCCGGCCGCACCTCCTGCGCGGGAAGCGACATCGCCGGCGCGCACGCCAGCGACAGCAGGGCGAAAACAGGAATGATCGGTTTCATCCGAATTGCGTGGCTCTTTCCGTTACAACGCGAAGTCCGCATCACGGACAAAAGAAGAAGGGCCTCACGCAGAGTCAACAGAGTCAACGGAGTTCGTTCTGCAGCGACTCCGTTGACTCTGCGTGAGACTTCTTTCGATCCGGCTACGGAACCAGGACGACGCGGTCCACGCCGAAGGTGCCCTGGCCGCCGAGCGGCTCGAAGCGCAGGCCCTTCACGTTGGTCAGGGTCATCCCGTTGTTGATGGTGGTCGGCTGCCAGTCGGTGCGGCGCGGGAAGCCGGTGGTGTTCAGCGGCACGCTGGCGAACCGCCATCCCGTGAAATCATCGACAAAGCTGTGCACGAACCGCTCGCCGTCCGCATCCTCCAGCTCCACGCGGATGGTGTTGCCGGTGCCGGCGCCCTCGATCCAGAACTCGATGGACCGGTAGCCGCTCCAGTCCTGATTCACCGTGGTCCCCACCCCCGCCCAGCTGGCGATGCCGTACGTGATCCGCATCCCGTACCCCGCCGCCGCCGGCCAGACGACTGCCTTCGTCAGCGTGGAACCGTTGGTGTCGACGTACGTCCACCAGCCGCTGGTGGTGCCGGACTCGAAGTCGTTCAGGGTGCGGCGGCCACCGCTCGCCATGGGATCGTGCATGTTGCCGCTGGCCATCAGCAGCCCCAGCAGCCCCAGCTCGTGGCCGTAGCGGCTGAAGGTGGTCATCCCCACCGTCTCGTTCCACATCCCCTGCTTGTAGGTGGGGTTGGTAGACGCGATGGCGGCGGAGGTGAGCGGGCCGTAGAACCACGGGTCGCGGTCCGGGCCGCCGTACAGGTCGTCGTCCAGGAAGTCGCCGTTCGTGCGGTAGACCGAGCCGATGCCGGTGGGTCCCTGCCCCGGCCCGGTGCCGCTGAAGAACGCGTTCATCTTGGCCAGGCGGCCCTGCGCGCGGGTGTCGCAGTTCCACGCGGCGTCGGCGGCCAGGCGCCATGGGGCGCGGATGGCGTTCCACGAGAAGCGGTGCATCGTGGAGTCGTTGTCCAGCGCGCCGTTCGGCTTGGCGCGGTCCGGCAGCAACCCGGTGGAGCCGTTCTGGTACGCCGCATTGGCGTCGATGCTGGCCAGGAACTGGTACGACTTTTCCGCCACCTGTGTCCAGAACGCGTCACCCGTGTGCGCGGCGAACGCCCTGTACCACGCGGGCGAGACATAGCCGGGAAAGACGACCGGCCACCAGGAGAGCGGCATGTCGGCCGGGCGCAGCAGGTACGCGTTGGGCGAGGTAGCCGGCTCCACCATGTGCGTCTTGAGGACGCCGATGGCGTTCGCCAGGTTCGCCGTGTACCCGCCCCACCGCTTTTCCGCCACCAGCAGCGCCATGGCGATGTCCTCGTCGGCGTCGCTGGCGGCGCCGGAGTCCGCCACCACGCCGTTCTGGTAGACCAGCCACGCCATCGCGCCGTTGTTGTTGCGGAAGTCGCGGCGGTACTGGTCCAGCGCGTCGAAGGTCTTCCGGTCGCCCATGTACGCGGCCAGCAGCATGGCGTAGCCCTGGCCCTCGGAGATGGTGGCGTACGGCGCCGGGCGCGTGACGCCGTGCTCGTCCGTCCAGGTGAAGTCGGCGCTGGCCATTACCCGTGCACGGGCGCCCTCGTACGACACCCGTGTGCTGCGCCACGCCTCGTACTTGGCGCGCAGTTGCTCGTTGGCGGCCGCCTGGCTGGAGACCAGGCTGCCGTAGCAGCGGTAGGCGTAGGGCGTGGCTCCCGCGGTGGAGAGCCCGGCGAGCGGCCCGCCTTCCGGGGCGATGCCGCGCGCGGACGTACGGGGAGCGGTGGGCTGATCGGTGCATGCGGCCAGTGCCGATGCCAGGAGGAGCGGGACCGCGGTGATGCGTCGCATTGGGCACCTCCATTGTGGTGGGGCTGGCTGGCGGCCGGCCCTGCCACGCCCAGGCCGCCCCGCCCCAAGTGGCGGCGCCCCTACGCAACGCGTGTGCCCATAAGTCCAATAGATGCAACTTTTTACATGCGGATGAGCAAGCGCGTGTTTCTGCGTCGCGGTGGAGGGCGCGATGCCGGCTTTGCGGGGCACCTCACTGCGGAGTGAGAGGGCTCGGATGGTTCGTGCCTGATCGACTACCTCCAGCTCGGGAGCGTTTTACCCCACGCCCGTTACGCGGGAGGCCCTCTCCCCCGCCCGGCCTTTCGCTCGTTCCTCGCGACGGCGGGCGACCCCTCCCCCAACTTCGGGGGAGGGGTGGCGGGGGATGGTTTGCGCTGCGGGGCGGAGCAGCAGCGCGGGACGGTAGATCCTTCGGTCGGCGCCATGGATCAACGCGGCCCGCCAGGATCGCGCGGCGCCTCCCCTCAGGATGACAAAGGTCGGGGTTGGTGAGAAAGAGCCGGATATCGCACGGGCCGCACTCCCCTCTCCCGCGCAGTTTGCGGGAGAGGGGCCGGGGGTGAGGGGTCCGCGCGAAGCGCGACGCTGTTCGCCGTTGCAGTTCTCCCCCTCTCCGCGAGGAACGAGCGGGGAGGGGCCGGGGGGAGGGGCCCCCGCGGGCGCAGCTCGATGTCGGTCGAAGCTGCTCGTCGCCGGGAGCTACCTATCCCACGGCACCTGCGGGGAGCGGTGGTAGTTGATCCCCAGCAGGTGCCAGCGCGGCGCGTGGGCGGCAAGGCGCAGGCGAAAGCTCTCCCAGTCGCGCGCGGCGGCGGGGCTCCACCCCAGCTCCGCGACGGCGGGGAGGCGGGGGAAGGCCAGGTAGTACGCCGCCGTCAGGTTCTTCACCGTCTCCGTCCAGAGCGGCGCCTCCACGCCGATCACGTCCGTCTCCGCGACGCCGGGAAGGAGGGTGGCCGGCTCCCAGTCGTACGCATCCCGCACCTCGACGAAGCCGGCCCAGTACAGCCCGAGCTCGGTCCCGGGCGTGTACTTCATGTCGAGGTAGACCTTCGGCCCGGGCGAGAGGATGAGCCGCGCGCCGTGCCGCACCGCCGCCGCGGCGGAATCGCTCTTCCACTGCTGGACGAGCGTGGTGCTGCGGAGCGCCGCCTTGGCGACCTCCTCCCACCCGATCATCCGCTTGCCGTGCCGATCCACGATCTCCTGCACGCGCTCGATGAAGCGCACGTAGTCCTTGCGGCCCAGTGCCTCTACCTCGTCGCCGCCGATGTGCAGGTACGGGCCGGGGGTGAGCGCGGCCAGCTCGCCGAACACGTCGTCGAGGAACCGGTAGGTCACCTCGTTGTCCACGCACAACGAGCTGAACCCGACCTCGATGCCCGTGTAGCGGTCGGGGGCGACCCCGTCGCAGTTCAGCTCGGCGTACGACGCCAGGGCGGCGTTCGTGTGGCCGGGCAGATCGACCTCCGGCACGACG
>DASTNU010001167.1:0-2334 GCA_035720605.1 Longimicrobium sp.
CGCGTCTGTTCCTCGATGACGACGAGCACGCCACGCCGGAACTGCCCTGCCCGGGGGGAGTAGAAAGCTGCACATGACTCCGCCCGCCGTTTCCGCTCCGCCGCAGCCTTCCGCGGCAACGCGGGCCGCCGTTCCCGCGCCGGCCCCGCGCGCCCGGGCGCCGCTCAGCCGGCCGCGTCCCCCGCGCCCGGGGCTGCTGACGCCGCGCACCGTCGCCGCCTCCCTCGCGCTCCACCTGGTCCTGCTGGCGGTCGTGCTGCTGGTGCCCGCGCCGCAGCCGCGGCCGGCGCCCGTCGACGGCGGAAACGTCCCGGACGACCAGTTCGTGGAGTACCTGGAGGTGAGCGAGTGGGGCGCGATGGCGACGGACGTCCCCGCGGCGCCGCCCTCCGCCGCCATCGGCGCCGAGACGGGGATCAGCGCGGCAACGGCGGATTCCATCCTCAGCACCCTGCCCACGAGCGCCTTCCCCGACCGCGTGCCGACGGGCATTCCGCCCGCGCCGGCGGGGCAGCCGGGCGGAGTCCCGGGCGCGGGCGCGCCGGCGGGGCAGCCCGGCGCGGCGGGGCAGGGAAGGACGGGGATCGGGCGGCTGGGGCCGGAGCTGCGCGACCCGCGGCTGGTGGTGCGCCCCTCCGCCGTCCAGGAGACGCCGCTGAGCGACGAGGAGCGCTACCAGCGGCACTTCGAGAGCCGCATCCAGGCCTACAACGACAGCATCGCCGGGGTGGAGGACGCGCGGCGGCGCCGGAACGACTGGACCATCACCGACCGCAACGGGCGCAAGTGGGGGATCAACGAGCGCGGCCCGGTGCTGGGCGGGCGCAACGTCCCCATCCCCGTGCCGCTTCCCAACGCGCGGCCCTCGCGCGAGCAGGAGGACGCGGCGCGCCGCGAGCGCGACCAGCGGCGCGAGATCGACCGCCAGGCAGAGGACATCGAGCGCGATCGCCACCTGCGCGAACGCGGGCAGGCCACCCGCGAGCGCAACGACCGCGAGCGCGAGAAGGGGCAGCAGGGCGGCAACCCGCCGCCGTCGAATCCATAGACCGTACCCGCCGCGCGCGGATGGGGACAGGGGCCGTACGGAACGCGAATTGCACGTCCGTACGGCCCCATCCTTTTGCCCCGACGCATGTTACGGACGATGACGCAAAAGACGCAGGAGACCCGCGAGGCGGGGGAGACGCGCAGGACCAGGGAGCCGGCTCGGTCCGCGGACCGGCCCAAACGGCAGAACCGGCAGTACGTGGTGGAGCTGGAGGAGCCGGGCGGCCACGGGCTGCTCTACGCGCTGGGCGCCATCGGCGGCGTGGCCATCGGCGCGCTGCTGGCGCGCGGGGTCGAGGGGCTGATGGGGCGCGAGGCCCCCACCCGCGTTCGCCCGGCGGACGACGATGCCCCGGCGGAGCTGCGCCCGGGCCGGCTGCGCCGCCCGCCGCGCGACCAGGAGCAGCTGCTGGAGCTGGAAGACGCGGTGCTCGACGCCTTTCTGCGCGACGAGGTGCTGTGCGGGTGCGGCATCGACGTGGGCGTCATCAGCCGCGGCATCGTGGAGCTTTCCGGCTCGGTGTGGACGCGCGAGGAGTCGCACCGGGCGATGGACGTGGCGCGCGGCGTTTCCGGCGTGGAGACGGTGGTGAACCGGATGGAGATCGAGGCGGAGCGGGGGCGCCTGCATCCGCGCGCCGACACCAGCGACGAGGGGCTGCAGATGAGTGGAGCGGAATGGACCGGCCACCAGACCGGGATGGGGCGCCGCCGCCAGGGCGACGAGACGGATCCTGCCCGGCGGGACGATTCGCACCGCCAGCGCGAGGAAGCGCTGGAGCAGGCGGACCGCGCGCAGTTCGCGGACGAGGGGCACTACGAGCGGCCGCACCTGGGCGAGCGCGACGAGGTGCAGGCCGCGGACCGCACCCACTACCGCGAGGACGAGCTGGACAACCAGGACCCGTTCGGCAAGCACGCCGTCCCGCAGGGCGACCCCGACGACGGCCCGCCGCAGGCGATGAACTCGCAGTCGCGCGTGGGCGAGGGGCTGAAGCCCGGCACCGAGCTGGCGCTGGAAGCCGCCGACGTCCCGGTGAAGCCGCACGGGCACTCGACGACGGAACGGCCGGAGGAGTAGGTGGGGAGCCGGCGATGCGCCGGCCCTCCTGAGCGGTAAACCGCCGCCCGGAATGCCAGGAGCCCCGTCTCGGCGCCGCTGACGCGTCGCCGAACGGGGCTTCGACGTTTGATTCTCCCAAACGGCGGCGTTGTCTTCCCGAGAAAAGAAGAACCTCACGCAGAGTCAGCAGAGGAAGCAGAGTTGTCCCTTGCACACAGCCA
>DASTNU010001168.1:0-5534 GCA_035720605.1 Longimicrobium sp.
TGCGCGTGCTGGGCTTCGTGGAGGCGCTGGGCAACAGCACGGAACGGGAGATGATGCTGACGCAGGCCGCGCCGCACCTCTCCCGTGACCCGCGGGTGGCGCAGGCGTACCGCGCCGCGGCGGAGCACGTCGCGAACGCGGACGAGCGGCGCCGCACGCTGGCGGCGTACGAGCAGCCCGCGGGCGCGGCGGCGCGGGACGCCGTCCCGGTGGATCGGCTGGACGATCCGGAGGCGACGACCATCCTGACCTCCGAGGACCGCCACGACGGGGCGACCCTCAGGCGCGTGCTGCTGGCGAAGGACGTGATGCTGACGGCGGACCGGACCGGCATCGACCGCATCTCCGCCGACGGCTGGCTGGTCTTTCGCGAGGAAGCGGCGGACGGCTCCACGCGGCGCGTGCGCATCGAGCCCGCCGCCGGCGGCCGCCTCCGCTATCACTGGGACGGCGACTTCCTCGGGGGCGGCACCGACGCGTGGCTGCGAGGGATGATCGACCGCTTCGCGAACCTCACCGCCCCCAACCGCCGGTGGTGACCGCCGGCTGAACCGATCCCCCCGATCACCATGAACGGCCCCCCGCGGGATGCCTGGAACGGGCATCCCGGGGCGGAGCCCTGGCCCACGACGAACCATGCGCAGAATCCTCCTCCCCCTGGCGGTCGCGGCGATCGCCGCCCCCGCCGCCGCGCAGCAGCAGCCCACGCCGGTCGCGCAGGACGCGCGGGCGGTGGCGCAGCGGCTGGACGAGCACGCGCGGCGGCTGGTCCCCTTCGGCTATTCCGGCTCGCTCCTCGTGGCGAAGGACGGCGAGGTGGTCATCGCCGGCGGCTACGGGCTGGCGGACCGCGAGAACGGCGTGCCCGTGACGGCGGAGACGGTGTTCGACATCGGCTCCATCACCAAGCAGTTCACCGCCGCCGCCATCCTGAAGCTGGAGATGGAGGGCCGGCTGAGCGTGACCGATCCCGTCTCCCGCTGGTTCACGGGCGTCCCCGCGGACAAGCAGTCGATGACGCTGCACCACCTGCTGACGCACTCGGCCGGGCTGCGCGACGTCTTCGGCGGCGACTACGAGGTGGCCGAGCGCGACTCGCTGGCGGGGGTGATCCTGGGCAGCGAGCTGCTGTGGGCGCCGGGAACGCGCTACCAGTACAGCAACGCCGGCTACTCGCTGCTGGGGATGGTGGTGGAGAAGGCGTCGGGGATGCCGTACGAGCGGTACCTGCGCGAAAGGCTGTGGACGCCGGCGGGAATGACGCGCACCGGCTACCGCGGCCCGCAGTGGCGCCCGGGCGAGCTGGCCGTGGGCTACGGCCGCGGCGGGCGGCGCGACGGCACCTCGGTGGAGCAGGCCTGGGCGCCGGACGGCCCGTGGTGGAACCTGCGCGCCAACGGCGGCGTGCTGTCGAACGTCCGCGACCTGTTCCGCTGGCACCAGGCGCTGGAGGGCGACGCCATCCTCAGCGCGGAGGCCAGGCGGAAGATGTGGACGCCGCACGTGCCGGAAGACGAGGAGGGGGGCTCGCACTACGGGTACGGCTGGGTGGTCGGCTCCACGCCGCGCGGGACCAGGCTCATCGCCCACAACGGCGGCAACGGCATCTTCTTCGCCGACTTTCGCCGCTACGTGGACGAGGGCGTGGTGGTGCTGGTGATGTCCAACACCGCCGACGCCAGCTACTCGCGCGCGCTGGGCGGGCTCACGCGCCTGGTCTTCGGCGGCGGCGAGGTGGTGCCGCCGCCCGTGGCGGCGGAGGGCGACGCCGCGCGCGCCGCGGCGGCCGCGGGAACGTACGCGCTCCCCGGCGGCGGCACGCTCCGGGTCACGGCGGACGGCGCCGGGCTGCGCATCGCGCCGGAGGGACAGGAGGCGTTCGCCCTGCTGAACGGCGGCCCGGCGAACGAGCGGGCGGCGGCGCTGGGCGCGCGCACGGTGGCCATGCTGGAGGCCGCCTCGCGCGACGACTACGCGCCGCTGCTGCAGGCGTTCGGGCCGGAGATGACGCTGGAGCGCATCCGCGGGATGCACCAGGAGTTCATCGCCAACGTCACCGGGCGCCTGGGCCCGCAGCAGGCGGGGGTGGAGCTGGTGGGGACCGTCGCGCGCGGGCCGGTGGTGCAGGCGATCGTGCGGATGCGCTTCGAGCGCGGCACGCAACTGCTGAGCGTGGGGTGGGAGGGCGATGCGGTGGCGGACATCGGCCCCATGCGCGAGCCGCCGCCCGTACTCTTCGTCCCCGTCGCGGGAGATGCCTGGGCCTCGTACGACGTCGCCACCGGCGCCTCCACCCGCGTGGGCCTGGACGGCGGCGCGCTGGTCGTCGACACCCCTGTCGGCCCCGTGCGCGCGGCAAAGTCCCGGTAACTCACAAAAAAGAAGAAGCCTCACGGAAAAGCGGACGCAGAGGACGGAGCCGAACGGAGAGGACGCGGAGAACTGCATAGGCCCACTGCGTCCTCTCTTTTTGTCTCCGCGTCCTCTGCGTGATGCTTTTCTGCGTGTGCACACCGAATTCAGGAATTTGGAATGATTACTTTGACGGGTTTGATACAGGCTCGGAGCCAAGCGGGGTGTTCCCCCGCAGGCGTTGGCTCTGGTTGTTCGGTTCGTTCAGCAAGAGGTAGCCGACACAGGGTTGAGCCTCACCCATTGTAGCACCCGAATCGGGCTGCGCTTGGCCCGTCACAGATCCGCAGAACGCGCCCGTGGCACGCAAGGCATTGGATGGAATGCGTGCGATTTACTGTCGCTTGACGTTCAAGGGGGGCGGGGTATTATCTGGAGAGGAGCGGATTCGGCTATGGCGCGAGCCGGGATTGGTGCGGTCGCGCACTCTCCCGCAACGGAACCCGGCGGCGAGGTATGCGCGTTAGCTGGAAATCCATCTGCTTATCAACAAGCTAGGCCGCTATGAAGATGGTCGAGCTACTCACAGTACAGGATCGATTTGATCTCTCATCGGCCGGTCTTACTGTCGTCCCGGACTTTTCCGTTCCATCTGGGCGCTGGAGCGACATTGTCACTGAAGTGACCGTTATTCGGCCCGATCAGACCAGCATTAGTGCGTCGGGCCGCTTCGGCAGGTGGCATTTCAATATTCCTGACCCCAGCGTTCCCCTCGACAAGCGATGGCGAGTCGTTCTTTCAATTCCGGGAGTTACAAAAGACGACGTCCCTGTTGGGAGCGTGGTTCTCGTACCAGAAGAGGTCGCAGACGAAATCCTTCACGGCAACGCGGCCTAACGATTCATTCAAGCCGAAGCCGCTTCGCGGCTCGGCTTAATTCAGGCGTCGGGCGTCATGAAGTCGCATTTTCTTGAGGGCGTCGTGTCTGAAGCCAAAGCCAGAGAAGCCCTTTGCTCGTTGCTGCCGGGGCAGGAGCAACCGTGGCTACTGCGGTCACCCGCAGGAGACCCAATCGCTTACTTCAGCGTCGGGTCCGAACTGGATGGCGAGCCGAACATACATGTCCAGGCAGATATCAGTGGCCGCCACCTCGCTCGCGATGCAGAAGTCGTGGAAGTTCTTCGTCAGCTACAAGCGTCTATCGGTGGCGTCGTCACCAATGACGCCTAACCCTTCGTTGCACCCGACGGCCTACAGCGGGCTGCGCCCGCTTCCGCCCGCGGGTGAACTCAAACGTTAGGAACTGATGAGCTTGCGCAGCGAAATTTCTTCTACACCCTGATGACGGCGCGTTCACGCCGGCAGGGGCTTCCGCGCCTGTCGCCGGGCTCGGACAGGCCTGATCCTGTGGGCGCCGGCGGGCCACCTGGGCTGGAGGGCACGATGACAAAGAATCGCGGAACGCCGGCATTGGCCTTGATGGCAGCATGGTCGCTGCTGCTCGGCGGGTGCGCCACGCGCTCCCACGCCGTGCCGGGTCCCGAAGCCGACCAGGTGGCGCGTTTCGAGCGGCAGGCCGAAGCGCTCCGAACGCGCCTCTTCATCCCCGGCATGTCCGCGGTCATCGTCAAGGACGGGCAGGTCCTGTGGGCGAAGGGATTCGGCGATGCCGATGTCGAACGCCGCATCCCCGCCACGCCGGAGACTGTCTATCATATCGCGTCCGAGACCAAGCCGGTGGCGGCGACGCTCGTGATGCAGCTCGTCGAGCAGGGCAAGCTCGACCTCGACGAACCTGCCTCGCACTACACGAGCGAGATCAAGGGCGATGCGATCCGCATCAGGCACCTGCTCAGCCATACCGCGGGCAGCGAACCGCCGGGCGAGCGCTTCGCGTACGACCCCACGCACTACGAGTACCTGACGAACGTCATCGAGCAGCACGCCGGCAAGCCGATGCGCCTGGCGGTGGCCGAGGCGATCCTCGACCCGCTCGGCATGACGAGCAGCGTGCCCGGCCCCGACGTCCTCAGGGATCCGAAGTGGGCCGTGCTCGGGCAGGACCGACTCGCGCAGTACGCGAGGGTGCTGGAACGGCAGGCGCAGCCCTACACGCTCTACGGCGACGGCGAGATCGTCCACGTCGGCTATCCGGGCGACTTCTTCGGCGCGTCCGCCGGTTTGCTGTCGACGGTGATGGACATGGCGAGGTTCGACATCGCGCTCGACCGCCACGTGCTGTTGAAGCCGGAAACGCTGGCCCGCGCCTGGACGCCCTTCGTCTCCAACGCCGGCCAGCCACTGCCGTACGGCCTGGGCTGGTACGTGCGCGACTATGGCGGCGCACGGATCATCTGGCACGGCGGCAACTGGGGCATCGGCTTCTCCGCGATCTACGTCAAGATCCCGGCCGAACGCCTGTCCCTGATCATGTTCGCCAACAGCGATGTCCTGAACGGCCACATGTACGCGGCCGGCGAGGAGGACATCGTGCACAACGCGTTTGCGTGCGCGTTCCTGCGCGAATTCGTGTTCGCGCCGACGCAGGACGTGGACTGCGCCCAAACGTCCGAAACCGCCGTGGCGAAATCCCTGGCCGAAGAGCGGGCGGGCGCGCATGCCGTGGTCCCGGTCGATCGGGCGACCGTCGAGTCCTACATCGGGCAGTACCGGTTCGAGTTCGATCCGCGCCAGGTCCTCAACGTGACCAGCCACGACGGCCGGCTGTACGCGAACATCCCCGCGAACCAGGAGACCGAGCTCTTCCCCGAATCACCGAACACATTCTTCTTCAAGATCCGGCCGGCCGAAATCACCTTCGTCAAGGACAAGGATGTGGTCACGCACCTGGACTGGGTCGAGTACGGGAGAACCCTGCGGGCCAATCGAATCCGGTAAGACGCCTCGACCTCCCGCTCGCACCGCGCCGAACCGACCCGCCAGACACTGATCCGGAGCAAACTTCGATTTCCAGTTCCTGTCCCACTCCGGTCCGGGAGCGAGAAAGCCACGGCAGCGCAACCGCTGCCGTGGCATCGTTTAAGCCGATGTACGCCGGCCGGTCTCGCAGGGTGGGGTTACTGCAACGGAGTCAGCGGAGTTTGACTCCGTTGACTCCGTGTGAGGCCCCATCTTTAGAAACTCTGAACGAAGCGAAAGGGCGGGCTCCCGCGCTGGGGGCC
>DASTNU010001169.1:0-6283 GCA_035720605.1 Longimicrobium sp.
GGTGCCGTCGATGAGGTGCGGGTTGGCGCTGGCCTGCCACGTCACCGCCGTGGAGATGGTGTGCGGGCCCTGGAACGCGCCGCCCGCGCACACCGGGTTCACCAGCGCCGAGGGCGCTCCGGGCGGCCGCGCGCGGGCCGCGTCCGCGTCCACCAGCGCGTCCCGCCCGCACGCGGAGAGCAGGCAGACCGCTCCGATCACGATGCCCCGCGAGGGCCGCCACGGCCCCCGGCTGGATGAGGTCCTGTTCCTCCGTGCCATGAAAAACCTTCGCATTCCAGGATGAGGAGAGTCCCCGGTCCCCCGCCCGTCCGCCACCCATACACAGTATACGACGCTTCTATCGGCGGCAGTACAGTCTCGAGACCGATCCCGGGGCGCCGGGTCAGCCGGTGCGCGCGGCGCGGGCGACGTACAGGTCGCCGCCGAACGCGGAGGGGCGCATCGCCACCACCTCCGGCGCGGCCAGCCCGGCGGCGGGCGCGAGCTCGCGGAAGCGGGCGATGGAGACGGGATACGGCACCCAGCGTCCGGGGCGGCGGCCCTCGTACTCGATCAGGACGAGCTGCCCGCCCGGGCGGAGGTAGGATGCGGCGAGGGAAAGGACGGCCGGCTGGTCGGGGATGAAGTGCAGCACGTTCGCCATCAGCACGCCGTCCAGCGGCGGCAGCGCGAGCGGCCGGGACACGTCCCCCTGCGTGACGGACACGTTCGCCGCGCCGGCGGAGGCGATCCACGAACACAGCACCCGGAGCGCCACGGCCTCGGCATCGGCCGCGTGCACGTGCCCCGCCGCGCCGACCATCGCCGCCAGGGCGCGCGTGAACAGGCCGGTCCCGGCGCCCAGGTCCGCCCACATCTGCCCCTCCGCGTCGGACACGGCCGCGCGCAGCAGGGCGATCGCGTCCCGCTCGTTCATCGTGCGCCCGAAGCCGTTGCAATCATTCGTTTTATCGATAGGGAAGGACGGTGCGGCGAGTGATCGGCGGATCGTCGCACCGCGATCCGCCGATGGAAACACGGAAGATATTCGTGCGATGTGCCCCTTGACAGGCGGCGGGGGGCATGGTTAGACTGGCGGCCATCGGGAGTCGCGTCCCTCACGGCAGGCCCTTGCAGACCAGCAGGTCTGGGGCCCGCCGGGTCTTCTCAGGAAGGCCGGAGGATCGCGGCTCCTTTTTTGTTTTCGCCCCCCGGGGCACACGCAACGGCGAATCGACCGCAGACCGAACGATGCACGCGCAGATCCCGACCCCCCGCAAGCGCACGCAGGCGCCCTCGCAGCAGATGCGAGGCGTGGCCGCGCCGTGCGACGCGGCGGCGGTGCTCGCCGGGTCCGTCTACCCCGCCCCGCGGCGACGCTGGCGCGTGGACGTGGACCCGTGCAGCGGTACGGGGTCGTGTGGTACGGACGAGGATTTCGGAAACCCAGTGGGAGGTGGTCCGGCGTAGGGGCGCGTGCAGCCCCGGCCGGCCCAGGCGCCGGCGAACAGGCGCCCTGCCTCCCCGATGGACGGGAAGGCAGGGCGCCTTTCTCGTTGCACGCATTTGACAACTCGGGTCCTGGGTCGAAAAGAACAGCGCAGTCCGCGTGGGGTCCCGCCGGGGCGAGTGCCGCCGGCCTGGCGAACGCGACTCCCGGTGCCGTGCGGTTTCTCCGTCTTCGTGCGGGGTCCCCGCGGCTGCGTTTGAAAAGAAGTGCGTGAGTGCGTTAGTGCGTGAGTGCGTTAGTGGGGCACTTCGCACGTGCGATGGCGCCGCGCAGTAGATCGATCGAACGACGTGATGTGCCTGTAGCTCAGCTGGCGAGAGCGCCGGACTTCCACTCCGGAGGCCGAGGGTTCGATCCCCTCCGGGCACCCTTGAACGCGGTTGTGATGATGTGCGCCTGTAGCTCAGATGGCCAGAGCGCCGGACCGCCAGTCCGGAGGGCGAGGGTTCGAGTCCCTCCTGGCGCTTGGATGAAGGTGGTTTCGATGGGATGCGCCCGTAGCTCAGCTGGAAGAGCGCCGTGACTCCAAATCCGGATGCCGGGGGTTCGAATCCCTCCGGGCGTGCTGATGGTGGATGGATGGATGGATGGATGGTGGATACGCAGGGGTTCCCGAGTGGCTGAAGGGGCCGGATTGCAAAACCGGTGGCGCATGCCCGCGCGGGTTCGAATCCCGCCCCCTGCTCTGCATCATGCACACGCGGAGGTAAACCGTAACTGGAAGGGCCTTGGGGGTTCGAGTCCCACCCTCTCCGCTGTCGTACACGCACTAACGCACTAACGCACTAACGCACTAACGCACTAACGCACTCACGCACTCACGCACTCACGCACTCACGCACTCACGCACTCACGCACTCACGCACTCACGCACTTGGTCCTGAGGGTGTAGCTGAGAGGCCCAAAGCGCCGGACTGTCTCTCCGGAGATCGCGGGTTCGAATCCCGCCGCCCTCGCTGTTCATATCATGCCCACGTGCTGGAACCCGGCAGACAGGCTGGTCTCAGAAACCAGTGGCCACACGGCCGTGGCGGTTCGAATCCGCCCGTGGGTACTCCCGTCCCGGTAGCTCAGCGGAATCAGAGCGCTGCCTTGCGAGGGCAGAGGCCAGAGGTTCGAGTCCTCTCCGGGGCATGAAAGGAAAGTATCAAGTGCCAAGGTTCAAGTGCCAAGTAAAAGATAAAGCCAACTACAGTCGCAACTTGTCACTTGGCACTTGGCACTGGGCCCTGGGCACTGGGCACTGGGCACTTGCGACTCGTCACAGGGGAATGGGGGAGCCCGGCCTACCCCGCCTGCCTCGGACGCAGGAGATCGCTGGTTCGAATCCAGCTTCCCCTATCGCACCACCATGACGCGACACGCCCCGGTAGCTCAGCCGGATCAGAGCGCTGCCTTCCGAGGGCAGAGGCCGGAGGTTCGAATCCTCTCCGGGGCATGGAAGGAAAGTATCAAGTGCCAAGGATCAAGTGCCAAGTAAAGGATGAAGCAACTACCGTCGCAACTTGGCACTTGGCACTTGGCACTAACGCACTAACGCACTCTGCTTTTCGACCCGGACCCCGACGCACGCCACCCCTGCAGGAGGCAGAAACGGAGAGCCGACATCATGCCGACGATGACCACCACCCGCCCGATCCGGCGGGCATGCCTGACGCTGAACGCCTCGTACGAGCCGCTGGTGATGCTGCCGGTGCAGCGCGCCGTGCGGCTGGTGCTGGACGGCCGCGCCGAGCTGGTGGAGGCGCACGGCACCCGCGTCATTCGCTCGGCGGGGCGCGAGCTGCCGCTGCCGGCGGTGATCCGGCTGGTGCGGTTCGTGTACGTGCCGCGGCGGATGCGCCGGGGTGTGACCAACACCATCCTGTTCGCGCGCGACGAGTACACCTGCGCGTACTGCGGCCGCCGGCGCGACGCGCTGCGCAGCCGCGAGTTCCTGACCCGCGACCACGTGCTGCCGCAGAGCCGGTTCGCGCGGCGCGCGGAGGCCAACACGTGGAAGAACTGCGTGACGGCGTGCACCACCTGCAACAACCGCAAGGCGGACCGCACGCCGCACGAGGCGGGGATGGCGCTGCGGATCGTCCCGGCGGAGCCGCACTTCGTCCACCTGGAGTGGTCGGTGCGGCGGCTTACGCCGCTGCAGCGCAAGTACGTCGCGCAGTTCTTCGGCAAGGACGTCGCCGATTCCCTGTGACGGCGCACGTAAGACGCACCGCGGGCATCCCTGCCCGCGGTGCGTCTTTCCCTGTCCGCGGGATCGGCCGCTACGCCGCGACGAGGCGGTAGATCTCGCGCCGGCCGCCGTCAATGAGCGCGGCGAACTTCGGATACCACGCGCGGAACTCCGGCGCCTGCAGCGACTGCTCCAGCGCCGCCTCGAACGCGGCCAGGCTCTCGTACTCGGCCTCCATCACCAGCTGGTAGTACGGGCCGGTCAGGTCCGTCAGCAGTCGCGTGGGCGCGCCGCCGTTGGCCTCCTCGATCGCGACCCCTTCGCGCGCCAGGGCGACCGCCTCCTTCGCCCGGCCGAACTTGACGTTGAACACCTCCCGCACCTGGATCATCGCTGCCTCCCGCACAAGGGTTCATCGATCGACCATTCGCAGCCGTGCATGATAGCCCCGGCGTCCTCCCGATCAATCAAACGTTTGAACCGCATGCAGTTGCGCGGAATGCGAATCCCCTCGAAACGTTCACGCAGAAACAGAGAGGCAGAGCAGCTGAGACGGCCCGTCGCCGTTCTCTGCTGCCCTGCCCCTCTGCTGCTCTGCGTGAGTGCGTTTGCCGTTGCGCCGCGTCAGCGCGCCGAAGCCAGCTCCCGCACCACGCCCGCCAGCGCACGCACCTTCGCGGCGTCACGGGCACTCGATGCGTCGCGGTCGAGCTGCTCCGCGAGCTGCGTGAGCGCCGTGCGCCGCGCCTGGCCGCGCAGGCTTTCCGCGCGGTCCAGGGCGCGTGCCACCGCGGTGTTGCGCGTGCCGCTCATCCCCCCGCCGCGCGCCAGCTGGTCCAGGTACGCGCGCGCCACCACGAAGCTGGCCGGCCACGTCAGCCTGCGCTGGTTCTGGGGATTGAGCTCGTCCATCCGCACCAGGCTGGCCGCCTCGATCTCGTTCCGCGACAGGTGCGCGCTGGGCACCAGCCGCAGCACGTCCAGCCCCCGCCCGATCTCCGACGCGTAGATCAGCCCGTTGTACCAGTACGCCGACCAGTGCCCGCCGATGATCAGCTCGCTGGCGCTCAGCGGGCCGCGGTCGAAGTACGCGATCTCCACCGGGTGCGCCGGGTCGGTGAAGTCGAAGATGGAGATGCCCCCCTGGTACCACCCCTGCACCATGATGTCGCGCCCCGGCACCGGGATCAGCGAGCCGTTGTGCGCCACGCAGTTCTCCGTGGCCGTCTGCGCCGCCGGCATCTTGTAGTAGCCGGCAAGGCGCAGGTCGCGGTTGGCCAGGGTGAAGAGCGCGTTGGCGCCCCACGTGGGCCGGTCCGTGTCGCGGCAGCGCGGCTGCGTGCCCCCGCCCCACTCGTCGGTGAAGATGACGGCGGAGCCGTCGTTGTTGAAGGTGGCCGAGTGCCAGTAGGCGAAGTTGGGGTCCATCACCTCGTCCACGCGCACCGGGTTGGCCGGGTCGCGGATGTCCAGCAGGATGCCGTTCCCCGAGCACGCGCCCGCCGCCAGCCCGATCTCCGGGTAGACGGTGATGTCGTGGCACTGGTTGGTCTGCGCCGTCTGCTGCGTCCCCTCGCCGTGGCGGCCGCCGGGCCACAGCCCCGCCGGGTTCCCCTGCGCATCCGCGAACACGCGCGGCGTGCTGACGATGCGCGCGTCCTGCGGCCGCGCCAGCGGCACCCGGATCACCTCGATGCGGAAGTACGAGGTGTTGGGGTCCTCCTGCGGTCCGCGCCCGGAGCACCCCTCCAGCTCCTGCGCGGGGCGAACGCCGCCGGTGCCCTGCACGTAGACGTACACGTTCTGCCGGTCGCCCGGGTGCGTGAGCAGCGTGTGCGTGTGCGAGCCGCGGCACGTCTGCACCGCCGCCACCTGCCGCGGCCGGTCCAGGTCGCTGATGTCGAAGATGCGCACGCCGCGAAAGCGGTCGGCGCTCACCGGCTGCGACACCCCCTGGGTGCCGCAGTCCGTCCGGCCGCGCGCCTCTTCCACGGACATGAAGAGCAGGTTGCCGTGCACGGAGACGTCGCCCTGCCCGCCCGGGCACACGTGCGAGGCGCGAAGGCGCGGCTGCCGCGGGTTGGAGATGTCCCACGCCTGCCACCCGTTGTAGCTGCCCACGAACGCGTGGCTGCCGCGGAAGGCCATGTCCGTGTTGGCGAAGCCGAAGTCGCCCTGCTGCGCGGGGTTGAAGAACCCCTGCGGCCGGTCCGTGTGCGACACCAGCTCCAGGTTGCGGATGGCCTCGCCCGCGTCCGTCCACCCCGGCCGCAGCCCCACGCGCGGGTCGGTGGTGGACTGCGCGCCCGCCTGCGCCGCGGCCAGCAGCGCCGCCGCCACGGGCAGCGCCCACCGCACCCGGCGAATCATCGCTACGCTTCTCATCCTCGGTTTCTGCTGAATGTGGGTACGTACCTGCACGATGTCCTTCACGCCGCTCAGCGCGGCGGCGACGGCAGCGGCCCGGCGAGCATCCGCCGCATCCGCGCGATCTCCGCCCGCTGGTCGGCGTCCACGTCGCTGGCGATCTGGAAGATGTCCGACCGCTGCCCGCCGCCCGGGGCGGCGAACAGCTCCGCCACCATGGTCAGGGCGCCCTCGTGGTGGCGGATCAT
>DASTNU010001170.1:0-2551 GCA_035720605.1 Longimicrobium sp.
AATTTAACGCACTCATTCGATCGTGTGGGACCCGTCCCGCTCGCTCTCCGGCACGCCGCGCTTGCCCCGGGCGCGGTCCACCAGCGTCCACCAGAGCAGCAGCAGGCCGATCACCGTCCACACCAGCCCCACGACCGTGACGCCGCGGGGGAGCGAGCCCAGGCCGTAGCCCAGCGCCATCCCCCCCGCGATCGCGCCCACGATGTTCACCCACGGCGAAGCCAGCCAGTCGCGCATCAGCCCTTTCCGTCTCCCGTCGCCCGGCCGCGCAGCACGTCGAAGAACACGCGGCGGCCCACCTTGAACGCCACGAACGCCAGCACCGCACCCAGCGCCAGCCAGAACGCCATCATCGGCGACCCCAGCAGCCCGCTCCACATCAGCAGCACGAGGTAGAGGAGCGCCACCACGATCGCCGGCACCCACGCCAGCCGCGCCGCCCGCTCGATCAGCGCCCGCCGGCACGCCGTGCACCACCGCGCGTCGTCCGGCCGCTCGCCGCGCACCCGCGTGCCGCAACGCGCGCAGTCGAACGGGGGGTGCCCCTCCAGGGCCGGGTCGGGCGGGGGCACGGCCATCAGAGGCGGCGGATCAGCGCGTCCGCGAAAGTATCCGTCGTCCCCGCGCCGCCCAGGTCGGGCGTCAGGGTGTCGCCCTCGCGGATCGCGGACTCCAGCGCGTTGCGAATGCGGCCCGCCTGGTCGCGCATCCCCAGGTGGTCCAGCATCATCACCGCCGCCAGCAGCAGCGCCGCGGGGTTGGCGATCCCCTGCCCCGCGATGTCGGGGGCGGAGCCGTGCACCGCCTCGAAGATCGCCGCGTCGCGGCCGATGTTGGCCCCCGGCGCCAGCCCCAGCCCGCCGACCAGCCCCGCGATCTCGTCGGAGAGGATGTCGCCGAACATGTTCTCGCAGACGATCACGTCGAACTTGCCGGGGTCGATGACCAGCTGCATGGCGGTGGCGTCGATGATGCGGTCCTCGAACTCCACCCGTCCCTCGTACTCCTTGGCGATCTCGCGCCCCACGTCCAGGAAGAGGCCCTGCGTGTACTTGAGGATGTTGGCCTTGTGCGCCAGCGTCACCTTCGCGCGCCCGTGGGTCACCGCGTACTCCAGGGCGTAGCGGATGATGCGCTCCACGCCGAACCGCGTCACCAGCATCACGCTCTCCGCCGCCGCGCGCGGGTCGCCCCCGATCCCCACGTAGTGCTCCACGCCGCTGTACAGTCCCTCGGTGTTCTCGCGGATCAGCACGATGTCAACGTCCTCGTACCGCCCGCCGGGCACCATCGTCCTGGCCGGGCGCACGTTGGCGTAGAGGTCGAACTCCTTGCGCAGCGCCACGTTGATGGAGCGGAAGCCCACCCCCGACGGCGTGGTGAGCGGCCCCTTGAGCGCCACGCGGGTGGCCTTGATGGCGTCGATGGTCTCCTGGGGCAGCGGGGAGTTGTGCTGCGCCAGCGCGCTCTCGCCGGCGGCGCGCCGGTCCCACTGGATGTCTGCGCCGGCGGCCTCCACCACGCGCACCACCGCCTCGGTGATGTCCGGCCCGATCCCGTCACCGGGGATCAGCGTTACGGTATGCGGCATCTGCTCGGTCTCTGTCCGTTCCACGCGTCGTCGTCATCCCCCTCACGATGCCCATCGGCGCCGTGCAAGACGGATGCGAGCGCCTTCGCACGGGTGCGACAGGCGCTCGGGGCGACAAGGTAGCAGGCAAACACGGGATCGGCATCCATCCTGCCGCGGAGGGCCCCTCCCCCCGGCCCCCTCCCGCTCGTTCCTCGCGGAGAGGGGGAGAATTCGATCGCGCTCCGGGGAAAGGGCCGGGGATGGGGGCGCCCGTCCTGCGCACCACGCCCTGCTGCAACGCCTCGACCTGCCGTTCTCCCCTCTCCGCACGCAGTTTGTGCGGGGAGGGGCCGGGGGAGGGGCCCTCAGTCCGGCACCAGCAGCCGCACCGCGAGCGCCACCGCCGCGGTGCGGATCAGCGCGCGGTCGTCCGGGGCGGCGGGGGTGCCGTCCGCCTCGCCCCACCAGACGACGTAGCCGGTGCGCGCGTCCACCACCGCCGCGTTCAGGCGCACGAACGCGCCGCCGCTGTCCGGCGTGATCATCGTCGCCGTGCGGGGGATGACCACCAGCCGCGCCTCCGTGAGCGCCATGTAGCGCCGCACCGCGTCCGCCAGCCCGCCCTGGATGCGGCGCTCGCCGCGCATCTCGTAGCGGTCGTTCGGCAGCGCCGCGGGATCGGGCGCGAAGGTCGGCGAGCTGGCCAGCGTGCGCCGCAGCCGCGCGGGATCGACCCACTGCGTCCGCGTGTCCCGCGCGCGGATGGCGGCGACGATCTCCTCGGTGATGACCTCGCGGTTGAACGGAACGCCGCTGGCGGACTGCACCGGCAGGATCAGCACGCGCTGCCCCCCCAGGTCCATCGGCGCGATGGAGGTGGCCGGCGCCACCTCTCCCGGCGGCGGCCGCCTGCCCCCGCACGCGGCGGCAGCGAGGAGGACGGGGAGCGCCGTGCAGGCGAGCGCCAGGGCCCGCCGG
>DASTNU010001171.1:0-2372 GCA_035720605.1 Longimicrobium sp.
CGGCCTCCGCCGCTGCGGCTTCGCTCATCAGGGCCAGAAAAGAAACGGGAGCTCTACCCACACGCGTACCGGGCGGCCGCCCACCCGCGCCGGCGAGTAGCGCAACCGCTCCGCCGCCTGGATGGCGACGCGTTCGAACTGGGGGGCCGACCGGGTCAGCACCTCCACCGATCCACTCTCTACACGGCCATCCGCGCCTACCGCGAAGCGCAGCCGCAGGTTGCCCCGCACTCCGCGCAATTCCGGAGGGTGGTTGCGCCAGACCCAGTTCATCACCTCCGGGAGGTTGAGGGGCTGTGGCATGACCTCGACCGCCTGGGACACGCTGTCATCCGGCGGCGCCGCCGCGGGGGTCTGCGGCGTACCCGGGCCTGATTCCGCCTCCGGCGTCGCGCTCGCCAGCGCCGCGTCGCCAGGGGAATCCGACCACCCCTCGAGCGAGTCGCCCATCTCCAGTTCCGGCAGGGCATCGCGCGTCGCGCTCTCCGCCGGCGCGGCCGGTTCGCCGGGCACATGCGCCTGCCACGGCCACAGGAGGGTCAGCGCGGCCCCGGCCGCCACGAGCAGAAGGATGACCGCGGGCCGCGCCCGCTCACCGAAAGCCTTCCGCGGTGGCGGTGGAGGCGAGAACCCGGGCCGGGACGGCCGGGCTCCCGGGGATGCGGCCGGCCGCCTGCGCGGAGGCGGAGCCGTGGGCTCGTACGCCGCGCTCGCTCGGAGTGCGTGCCCGTCCGCGGGGGCGGTGGACGGGACGCGCTCGTCGCCGGCATGAGCCGCGGAGCTGGACGGCACGGGCGCGAACGACGCAGGGGTCAGCGCGTCCTCTCCCGTTCCGCGTGCAGTCTGCAACGCCTCGCGAAAGGCGTCCGCGTCGGGCCAGCGCCGGTGGGGCTCCGTCGCCAGGGCGCGGCGCAGCACGTCGCGCATGGCGGGGGTGACTCCGGGGATGCCGACCAGCCGGCCCAGCGCGGCGTCGGTCTCGACCGACTGCATGGTCGCTTCGCCGGTGAACGGGGACTGGCCGGTGAGCAGAAGGACGGCGACCGCGGCCAGCGAGAATACGTCGGCGGCGGCGGTGGCGGGCATTCCGCCGCGCAGCTCCGGCGCCGCGAACGGGGAGGAGGGCGGGCCGGGCGCGGCCGTGGCGAGTGCGGGCCCGGCGAAAGCCGCCTGCGCGATGCCGAAGTCCAGGACGCGTACCTGCACCCGGTCGTGCCCGTCCAGCGCCAGGAACAGGTTTGCCGGCTTCACATCGCCGTGCACCATTCCCGCGCGGTGCCCCGCCGCCAGGCCGCGCGCCGCCTGGGACACCACCGCCAGCGCCGCCGCCGCGGAAAGCCGCCCGGGGCGCGCGGTGCGGCTGGCGAGGTCCACGCCCTTCAGCAGCTCCATCACCACGTACGCCAGCCCCAGCGCCTCGTCCGCGCCGAAGTCGTGCACCGTCACCACGTGCGGGTGCCGCAGGCGGACCGCGGCCTCCGCGCCGCGCACGAACCCCTGCCGCCACCGCTCCTGCTCCGCGGCGCCGTCGCCGGGAACCCGGATCACCTTGAGCGCGACGGCGTGGTCCAGGCGCTGGTCCAGCGCGCTGTAAACGGCCGCCGTTCCGCCGCGGGCAATCACCTTCTTCACCAGGTAATGGCCGGCCAGCACGCTGCCGGGAGCCAGCTCTTCGAGTCCGGTCATGGGCGGCAGGGGTACGTGGAGAGATTTCACGCCAGCCGGGCAAGCCGGCAGCCGGCAACACGGGTACCATCGTACGGGCCGCCGATCGCGGGGACGGACCGGCGAACGCGTAGCCCGTTGTCCGCCTTGCAGATACGGCCCCAGCCCGATGCAGGTTTCCCGCTGGCGGGTTCGGTGACCGCTGCATCCACCACACACCGTCGCCGCCGGCGAGGGCGTCGCCCAGCCGGCGATCGTACCGGCTTCCGGCGAACCCCGGTCAGCGCGGGTCCGGCCCGAGCGGGATGCGGATGGCGGCGGTGACGCCGCGACCAGCGCGGGGCGACGCCAGCACCTGTGCGCCGGGATCCTCGTCGCGTACCGGAACGCCGACGATGGCGCCGGCCACCAGCCCTACCGTGCCGCCCACCACCGCGCCGACGGGGAGGGCCAGCACCACGTATCCGTCGCCCCCGGGCTTGCCCCCCTCTGCCAGGAACGTCAGCGTCGCGAAGCCCAGGGCGCCGACGACCGCGCCCAGCCCGGCGCCGTACAACGCGCCGGCAAGGTGGTCGCGGCGTAGCTCGGCCGCCGCGGCAATACGTTCCGCGGGAGGCGGGACGAGCCGCGGATCCATCGGTGCGGCGGCGAGGGAAGCCTGCGCGGCCAGGGCCGGCGCGCCGCAAAACAGCAGGGCCATGACCAGA
>DASTNU010001172.1:0-5395 GCA_035720605.1 Longimicrobium sp.
CACCTCATCCATCATGATGGTCCGATCTGCATCGTACCTGGAAAAGGTGCGAGTGCTCACATTTTGGGTACTCATGGGTTCCTCCAGCGGCAGATTCCGACTCCGGCGGGCAAAGGTGGTAGATCAATCGTGACGATATCACATCTTAGGACTACCCATCTGTTCCGGAAGAGGTTTGTTTCCCCGGCGCGCGTGCTCATTCCATGGTCAGCACGTCCTACCGCACCCGCACCCCGTCCGCGACGTCGTCCGCCGGATAGAGGATCACCGTGTCGCCGGCGCGCAGGCCGCCGAGCACCTCCGCCTCCTCGTCGCCGCGGTGGCCGATGCGCACCTCGCGCAGGCGGGCGCGGCCGGCGTCGGCGACGAAGACGGCCCAGCCGGCGCCGTGGCGGAAGAGGGCGCTCAGCGGCACCCTGAGCACGCCCCCCGCCTGCCAGGTGACGATGCGCGCCTCCACCCGGTACCCCTCGCCCAGCGGGTCCGCGGACGCCAGCAAGTCGGCGACCACGTTCACGCGCTGCTCCTCCACCCCCAGCGCCGACACCTTCGTGAACGCGGAGGGTGACACGGTGCGCACGCGACCCTCCAGCACTCCCGCGCCGCCCCACTCCTCCACCAGGACGGGCATCCCCGGCCGGATGCGCACGGCGTCGGTGGAAAGCACGTCCACCAGCACCTCCAGCGCGGCCGCGTCCCCCAGCTCCACCAGCGGGGCGCCGGGCGCGACCGGCGTCTCGCTCTCCTGCGCCACGCGCAGCACGCGGCCGCGCACCGGGGAGCGGACCTCCGTCACCGTCTCCCCCGCGAGCGCCGCCGGGTCCGCACCGGTGACCGCGGCGCGCGCGGCTTCCAGGTCCGCCGCCGCCGCCCGCACCCGGGCCGCCGCGGCCGCCACCGCACGGGCGCCCACCTGCTCCGCCGTCTCCGCCTGCTCCCGCGCCTGCTGGCTGACGGCGCCGGCCTCCTGCAGCACGCGCAGGCGCCGCGCCTCGCGCCTGGCCTGTGCCAGCTCCGCCTCGCGCGCGGCGAGCGCGGCGCCGGCCTCGCGCCACACGGCCTCCGCCGCGGCGACGGCGGCCTGACCCTGCCGGACGGTGCGCGCGTCCAGCGGCGCGGCGGCGATCCGGGCCACCACGTCGCCGGCCGCGACCGCATCCCCCTCCCGCAACCCCACGCGCAGCAGCCGCCCGGCCACCGGCGCGGCGATCACGAAGCGCTCCTGCACGCGCGTCACGCCGTCCTCGTCCACCGTGACGCGCAGCGGGCCCCGCGCGACGGCGGCCGTCTCCACGTCCGCGGGGACGGGGCGCATGGCCCACGCCGTCACCGCCAGCAGGACGAGCGCGGCGGCCGCCCACGCCAGGCGGCGTACGTTGCGCCGCTTCTTCGGCGGCCTGGGCGCGGCGGCCGTCCGCCCGCTCTCCGCGGCGGGGGCCGGTGCGGGGGTGGAGACGATCCGGGCGGCAGCTCGAGAGTGGGCATCGTTCCCTCCTCGTTACTCGCGGCTCTTGAGCACCGCGACCAGGTCCAGGTGTGAAAGCCGGCGGCGGACCGCCAGCGCGGCCAGCGCCGCCATCAGCACGACCACCGCGGCGGAGATGACGAAGGTTGAGCCGCTGAACACCATCGGCATCCGGTAGACTTCGCCGTTCAGCGCGCGGATCCACAGCCCGCCGTACAGCACGCCCAGCCCGAACCCCGCGGGAATGCCCAGCATCACCAGCACCGCCTGCTCGCCCAGCAGGATGAGGGCGATCTCGTGCACGCTGAAGCCCAGCACGCGCAGGCTGGCCAGCTCGCGCGCCCGCTCCGCCAGCGCGATGCGGGCGCCGTTGTAGGTCACCCCCATGGCGATGATCCCCGCGAAGACCGCGACGATCATCAGGTTGGTGTACAGGTTCTTGGCGACGTGCTCCTCGAAGTTGCGCAGCATGGCGGCGGGCGAGGTGGCCGCGGCCACCAGCGGCGTCTCCTTGAGCCGCGCGTGCACCCGGTCCACCTCGCCGTCCCGCACGGCCAGGTGCGCGCCGGAGACGGCCGGCCCTTCCCGCAGCTGCCGCGCGAGCCAGCCCAGGTCGGCCCAGGCGTTGATGCCGAACAGGTCGTCCACCGTCCCCGCGACGCCCAGCCGCAGCGTTCGCCGCGCGCCCTCCTGCACCTGCACCGTCACCGAGTCGCCGGGCGCGACGCCGAGCACCTTGGCCAGCTCGCGGCTCAGCAGGAGTCCTGTCGATGGGATCGGCTGCGCGCGGCCGTCGTGGCCGACGACGCGGCTGAGCTCCGGGCGCGGCTCCATCCCCATCAGCCCCACCTGCCGCGTCCGGTGCCCGCTCTGGATGCGGACGGGGACGCTGCGGAACGCCTCCACCCGCTCCACCCCCGGCAGGTGCGCCAGGTCGTGCCGCACGCCGGGGGCGCGAGGGCCGGTGAAGGCGACGGTCACGTCCTGCCGTTGCGCCACGCTGAACTGCAGGGTGAACGTGTAGCCGAAGACGTCGAAGAAGAAGACGGTGACGAAGACCAGCGAGACGGAGAGTCCCACGCCGAGAATCGACGCTGCCGTGCGGAAGGGCCGGCGCACCAGGTTGCGGAGGATGATGGTGCCGATCGGCGACAGGCTTCCCCGCGGCAGCAGCCGCTCCACCGCGCCCCGGCCGAACCGCGCCGGCGCCTCCGGGCGCATGGCCTCCGCCGGCGGCAGGCCGGCCGCGCGGCGCACCGACCCCAGCGCGCCCGCCGCGGCGGCCGCCACGCTTACCCCCAGCGCGCCCAGCACCAGGGGCCATGTCGCCTGATAGCGCAGGTCGGGAAAGCGGAAGTGCTCCGCGTAGAGCCCGACCAGCCCGCCGCCGAGCCAGAGCCCCGCCGCGATGCCGATCCCCGCGCCCAGCAGCACGGCGGAGAGCGCGAAGAGCAGGTAGTGGCGCGCCACCTCCGCGCTGGTGTAGCCGAACGCCTTGAGGACGGCGATCTGCTCCCGCTCCGTCGCCACCAGCCGGGCCAGCACCACGTTCAGCAGGAACGCGGCGACCGCCAGGATCAGCGCGGGCACCACGGTGCCCGTCGCCCGGTTCTGCCGGATTTCGTCGCTGATCACGCGGTGCGAGGGCTGGTCGGCGCGACCGTACGCGCCCAGCCCGCCGTAGCGCGCCAGCAGCCGGTCCGCGCGGGCGATCACGTCCTGCTCGCGGGCTCCGGGCGCCAGCCCCAGCGCCACGTCGTTGAAGGCGCCGCGCATGTCGTACGCGGCCTCCAGCGCCTCGCGCTCCATCCAGAGCACGCCGAAGCGCCGGCTGTCCGTGAGGAAGGCGCCGCCGCCCTGCACCGCGTAGACGTACTCCGGCGAGAGGGCGACGCCCACCAGCGTCAGCCGCTCCCAGCGGCCGTCCATCAGCGCCCCCAGCGTGTCGCCCAGCGCCAGCCCGTTGGCCTCCGCGAACTGCTCGCTCACCAGCGCCTCGCCCCGCCGGCCGGGGAGCGGCATCCGCCCCCGCCGCAGGTGCAGCCGGTTGAGGGACGCGGCGTCCTCCACAGGCGCGGAGACCAGCTTGGCCGCCGCCGGCTCCGCCAGCCCCGGGACGTCCAGCACCACGCCGGCAACGACGCGCGTCTGCACGGCGGACACGCCGGGAAGGGCGGCCAGCCGCGCGGCCAGCGGCTCCGGCGCGCGCTCCAGGGTGGCGAAGACGTCGGCGAAGCGCGCGGCGGCGTAGTAGCGGGCGCGCGACTCCTCCAGCGAGTCCAGGGCGCTGCGAAAGGTGACGATCCCCGCGATCCCGCTGGCCACCACCAGGGCGATGGAAACGACCTGGCTGCGCAGGCGCCACAGGTCGCGCGTCAGCTTGCGGTCCAGGGGGCGCATGGCGGCCTCACCACTCCATGGCGGACGGGCTGGTCCGCGCCGCGTTGCGCGTCTCGGAGGCGATCCGGCCGCTGGACATGTGCAGCACCCGGTCGCCCATCCCCGCGATGATCGCGTTGTGCGTGATGATGGCGGTCGTGGTCCCCAGCTCCAGGTTCACCCGCTCGATCACCTCCAGCACCAGCCGCCCCGTGTGAAAGTCCAGCGCGCCGGTGGGCTCGTCGCACAGCAGCACGTCCGGGCGCTTGGCGACGGCGCGGGCGATGGCCACGCGCTGCTGCTCGCCGCCGGAGAGCTGCGCGGGAAAGTGGTCCAGGCGGTCGCCCAGCCCCACCATGCGCAGCGCCTCGGCGGGGTCCATGGGCGCGCGGGCGATGTCGGTGACCAGCGCCACGTTCTCGCGCGCCGTCAGGCTGGGGATCAGGTTGTAGAACTGGAAGACGAAGCCCACGTGCTCGCGGCGGAAGCGCGTCAGCTCGCGCTCGTCCGCCGCGGTCAGGTCGTGGTCGAAGAAGCGGACGGTGCCGGCGCTGGGCGCGTCCAGCCCGCCGAGGATGTTGAGCAGCGTGCTCTTGCCGCTTCCCGAGGCGCCCAGCAGCACCACCAGCTCGCCCGCGTACAGATCCAGGTCCACGTCGCGCAGCGCCTGCACCTCCACCTCGCCCATCCGGTAGAGCTTGGTGAGGCCGCGCGCATGCAGCACCGCCTCCGCGGTCGCGGAGGCCGGACGCGCGGACATGCCCGCGGGCATGTCCGCGACAGGGGCTCCGCCTGCGTCTGGCGTTGCGTTCAGGATCTCCATCCTCCACTTCCTCCGCTCCACGCCCGCGGGTCCGTCCGCGGAATGGACAGCCCCCGTGAGGCAGCCTGCTCAAACCTGCTTGCCGCCAGGCGCTCCGGCTGTCAGGCGATGGGAGGGACGGGTGTGGGGGATGGGCCGGTGCGGCGGTAGCGTGCATCCGCGCCGCAGGACAAGCGTACGGCTGTGGACCGCCGGGAGGGTGCGGCACGCTCGCTCCGGGGGGTGTTTCGCCGTTCCCACGGAGAACACGGAGCTTGCCCCACACCGTGCACGCGCGGATTCGCTATCAACTGACCAGGGAAGGAAAGCGGCGCAGTGCACGGCGCGGGGGATCGCCGGGACGGTGCGACGGGAGGGAACGATCAGGAGAGAGGCGGACATGCCGGAAAGAACGGTGCTTCTCATCGACGACAACGAGGACGTGGTCAGGATCGTGACCGAGCTCCTCACGCATGCCGGCTACGAGCCGATCCCCGCCGGGAGCGCCGCGGAGGGGGTTCGCCCGCTACGGGAGCGGCGCCCGGACGTGGTGGTGGTGGAGCCGTACACGTTCGGCCCCTCACGATGGAACTGGATCGCCTCCCTCACCGCCGGACTGCAGGCCCACCCGCCTCCTCCGTTCCTCGCCGTGTCCACGCTCGCCGGGGAGAAAACCCGGGCACGGATGGTGGGATGCGCGGGCTTCCTGCCCAAGCCGGTAGCGCCCGGCGTGGTGTTGCGAGGGATCT
>DASTNU010001173.1:0-2611 GCA_035720605.1 Longimicrobium sp.
AGCGAACGCTAGCCCGGCCGCCCGCCCGAGGGGCGCGTGGTCGTCATCGCGCCCACGCGCGCGGCGTGCGAGACCATCGAGCTGGGCGTGCAGCTCACCGGCGTGTCGACGGTCATCGAGCGCGAGCACGGCGAGGAGATCCGCGAGCTGGCGCGCAGCGGCCGCGGCTTCGGCATCATGGCGGGGACGGGGACGGGCAAGACGCTGGCGATCCGCCCCATCGCGCAGGAGATCGTGGGCCCGGAGCTGCGCGTGGGCGTCGTCAACCGCGAGCGCGAGGCCACGCCGGAGACGCCCACGTGGAACGTCGTCATCGTCACCACGGGGATCGCGCGGCGGTGGCTGCAGGACGACATGATCGACCAGACCGACGTCGTCATCGTCGACGAGATCCACCAGA
This sequence comes from Longimicrobium sp., assembly GCA_035720605.1. Lineage (GTDB taxonomy): Bacteria > Gemmatimonadota > Gemmatimonadetes > Longimicrobiales > Longimicrobiaceae > Longimicrobium. The sequence continues at coordinate 401 of DASTNU010001173.1, forward strand.
CCAGCGCGGAGCTGGAGCTGTGCCTGGCGCTGGCCAAGCGCGCCGGCTGCCGCTTCATCTGGCTCAGCGCCACCGTCGATCCCACCTTCTACTCCGAGTACCTGGACAGCGCCACCGTCATCGAATCGTCCGCCTTCGATCCCGAAAAGGCGGCGGACGTGCGCGTCAGCAACACCACGGACCCCGTCAGCTTCCTGGGCGACCGCTTCATGCGCCACGTGCAGAAGGAAAAGCGCGGCGTGGCCGTCTTCGTCCCCACGCGCGCGGGGACGGAGCAGGTGGCCAAGGTGGTGACGGAGCGGTACAAGGGGATCCTGACGGAGTTCTATCACGGCGGCGAGCCGGTCGCCAAGCTGCGCCCGTTCCTGGAGGACGACGGCGCGCCGCACCCGTTCGTCCTGTCGATGACGGCGGCGGGGCAGAGCGCGCTGAACATCCGCGGGCTGGACACGGTGGTGATCGAGGATGCGCAGTTCACCACGCTGGTCAAGAAGGGAAAGAGCGTGCTGACGCGGCTGCCGCTGGGCGCCAACGAGATTTTGCAGATGGCCGGCCGCGTGCACGGGCGCGTGGAGAACGGCCAGGTGTTCATCCTCTCCGAGCGCGACATCCAGTTCGAGAACCTGCGCCCCACCGAGCCCAACTTCCAGCTGGCCGGCGACCCCGAGCGCGTGGCGATGACCTGCGCCGACATGGGCGTCCGCGCGGACGAGCTGGACCTCCCCGTGCCGCTGGACCGCATCGCCTACCGCCGCTCGGTGGATCTGCTGCAGACGCGCGGCATCATCGAGAACGGCCGGCTGACGCACTACGGGCGCGAGGTGGAGGTGCTCCCGGTCGACCGCGCCTGGGGCGAGCTGCTCGTCCAGTCCGACGAGCACCTGGTCCCCATCGTCGCCACCGCCGCGTCGATCGAGTCGCTGCACCGCATGCTGCGCCAGCAGGACAACGACATCGGCGCGTACGTGGTCAAGGGGAGCGACCACCTGACGGCGTACGCCATCTACCAGGACGCGCTGGCCACCGTGGGCATGCTGGGGAGCGTGTACGGGCTGCCGCGCCACGTGTTCGACGAGCAGGGGCTGGAGAAGTGGTGCGAGGAGCGGGGGGTGATGATGCGGTCGATCGAGGACGCCGCGCTGGCCATCGCCTCCATCTACCGCGGGATGGACCTGGAGCTGCCGCCCCGCCTGCCGAAGCTCAACACCAAGCTGGATACGGACTGGCGCCGGCTCGTCGCGAAGGTGATGCCCTTCGACCTGGTGATCGACGAGGAGACCGGCTGGGGCGAGGAGGTGACCGTCAGCAAGACCAGCGTCTGCAGCAGCTGGGGCGCGGTGGCGGGGGAGATCGTCTACTTCGCGGACAAGATGGGGCGCGCGCGGGGCTCCATCAGCGGCACCAACCTGCCGCACGAGATGGTGTGGGAGTTCGCCGCGGCGGGGGAGGCGGAGGTGGTCTACGATCCCTCGCATCGCCGCAACCCGCTGCGGCTGAGGCGTACGCGCGAGTTCCACGGCTTCGTGCTGGACAGCGAGGACGAGGGGATCGAACGCTTTCCGCCGGGGCTGGAGGAGGAGAGCCGCCGCGTGCTGGCGGAGGCGGTGGCGCGCGGCAGCGCGTACCACCCGGACATCGCCCGCAACCGCGAGATCCTGCGCGAGCTGCGCGAGGTGTTCCGCCGCTCCGCCGGCAGCGCCGCGGCGATGGGCGAGGACGCGGTGACGGACTACGTCGCGGCCAGGCTGAGCGGGATCGGCAGCTACCGCGAGTTCCTGGAGATGCCGCTGCGCATCGACCCGGACGAGCTGGTGCCGGCGGCGGAACGGGCGCGGTGGATGGCGCTGCCGTCCAGCATCTGGATCGCGGACCGCGAGTACCCGCTGGACTACGCCTTCGAGGGTGAGACGCCGGTGGTGCGCGCCCGCATCCACGCCAGGGTGCTGAACCAGGTGGACGAGGCGGAGCTGCCGCAGCTGGACCGTCCGCTGCACTGGACGGTGACGCGCGGCAAGCACGAGGCGGTGCGCGCGTCGTCGCTGGACGAGGCGCGGCAGCTGGTGCGCGACACGTCGTCCGTGACCCGGGACCGTGCCCGGGAGCAGGAGGACGGCGGCGGCCGCGGCGGCCGCAACGGCCGTCCGCGCCGCAGCGGCCAGCGCAAGCACGGCGGCCCCCGCGGCGAGGGCGGCGGCGGGGGGCGGCACGACG
>DASTNU010001174.1:0-3108 GCA_035720605.1 Longimicrobium sp.
CGTCGTGCTTCGGCTGCCTTCCGCGCGAGGCGCGGGGGACCCCGGCCCGACCCTCTCGACGAACGGGGAGGGCGGACCGGAAGTGTCCGGAGCGGGATCGAATTCTCCCCCTCTCCGCGAGGAACGAGCGGGGAGGGGGCCGGGGGGAGGGGCCCCCGTCGGGCGCAGCTCGATGTTCGTCGCGGCACACCGAACTCCGCACCTTCCTCACTCGACCGTCTCGTACCCCGCGTCCACCTCGGCGACGGGCTCAGCGGACAGGCGAAAGGCGCTGCGCAGGGCGGCGAACGCCTGCTCCGCGGCGCCGTCGCTGCGGGCGTGGACGTCCGCCAGGGGCTGGCCGGGCTCCACGCGGTCCCCGATGCGCGCGCGCAGCACGATTCCCACCGCCGGGTCCACGTCGTCCGCCTTGGTCCGCCGCCCGGCCCCCAGCATCAGCGCCGCGTCGCCGATGCCGCGCGCGTCCGCCGCCGCAACCCACCGGGGGCCGTCCGCATCCGCCGTGAACGGCCGCACCACCGGCGCCCGCGGCAGCAGGTCGGGAGAGCGCACCACGCGCGGGTCGCCGTGCTGGGCCTGGATCAGCGCCTCCAGCGTGGCCGCGCCCGCGCCGGAATCGCGCAGCCGCACCAGCGTCCCCCGCGCCTCCTGGCGATTCGCGGCGAGTCCGGACATCTCCAGCAGGTGCGCGCCCAGCTCCAGCGTGAGCGCCCACAGGTCCTCCGGCCCGTCGCCGGTGAGCGTCTCGATCGCCTCGCGCACCTCCGGCGCGTTCCCCACCGCACACCCCAGCGGCTGCTGCATCGCGCTCAGCACCGCCCGCGTCCCCCGACCCGCCCCCGCGCCGATGCGCACCAGCGTCCGCGCCAGCTCGCGCGCCTCGTCCAGCGTCTGCATGAAGGCGCCGGAGCCCCACTTCACGTCCAGGACGATGCTCCGCGCGCCCGCCGCCAGCTTCTTGGACATGACGCTCGCGGCGATCAGCGGGATGGAATCCACCGTGGCCGTCACGTCGCGCAGCGCGTAGGTCAGCTTGTCGGCGGGCACCAGCTCCGGGCTCTGCCCCACCAGCGCGCAGCCGATGCGCCGCACCTGCTCGCGCATGTGCTCCAGCGGCAGCTCGCAGACGAAGCCGGGAATGGACTCCAGCTTGTCCAGCGTGCCGCCCGTGTGTCCCAGCCCGCGCCCGGACATCTTGACGAACGCCGCCCCCGCGGCCGCCATCAGCGGCACCAGCACGATGGAGGTCTTGTCGCCCACGCCGCCGGTGCTGTGCTTGTCCACCGTGGGCCGGTCCAGCCCGGGCCACTCCAGCGTGGCGCCGCTCTCCACCATCGCCCGGGTGAGCGCCAGCGTCTCCGCGTCCGTCATCCCGCGCCAGCAGACGGCCATCAGCCACGCCGCCATCTGGTAGTCGGGGATCTCCCGCGCGACGAAGCCGCGCAGCAGGTGGCGCAGCTCGTCGCCGCTCAGCTCCTCCCCCCGCTTCTTGCGCTCGATGAGCTGCACGGCGGAGCTCATGGCGCGCCCTGCCCCGCCGCCAGCGCCGCCGGTCCGAACGCGCCCGGGAGCAGCGCCGCCGTGGAGGTCGCCCGGTATCCGTCCGGGCCGGGAGAGGGACAGATGACCGGCATGGGCCCGAACTCCGAGAGCACCTGCCGGCAGGCGCCGCAGGGGGTGCACGCGGCCCGGTCTTCCGGCCCCACGACGGCGATGGCCGTGAACTCGCGCGCGCCTTCGGAGACCGCCTTGCCGATGGCCACGCGCTCCGCGCAGTTGGTCAGCCCGAACGAGGCGTTCTCCACGTTGCACCCGGTGAACACGCGCCCGTCCGTGGCCAGCAGCGCCGCGCCCACGGGAAAGTGGCTGTACGGCGCGTAGGCGTGGGCGCGGGCCTCGCGGGCGCGCGCCAGCAGGTCGCGCGCGAGGGTGGGATCAAGAGGATGCTGCGTCGAGCTCAAGGTCGTGCTTTCGGGTCGAATGGATGGGGATCGGGGCGCAATATACACTCGCGACCGCCCGCCGCGCGAAGGTGTGGGGCGGAATCGAGTGCGCCCCGGGAAATCATGGCAGTCGGACGCGCTGGTGCGTCGGGGCCGGATTTCCCGAAAGGCGAGTCTTCCCCCACGGCCCGCTGCGCGGGAGGCCCTCTCCCCCGCCCGGCCTTTCGCTCGTTCCTCGCGACGGCGGGCGACCCCTCCCCCAACTTCGGGGGAGGGGGTTGCGTGGGATGGTTCCCAGAGCGGAGCAGGCTCCCAGGTCGGGAAAGTAGATCCTTCGGTCGGCGCCATGGATCGCGGAGCACTCCGAGATCACGCGGCGCCTCCCTCAGGATGACGAAGTCGGGGCTTGCGACGGACCGACTCCCCTCTCCCGCGCAGTTTGCGGGAGAGGGGCCGGGGGTGAGGGCCCCCGCGCGAAGCGCGACGCTGTTTCGCCCCCTATGCCGACAACCAGGCGGACGCCCCCCGCACGCCCGGGCGTAGCGAAGCGACACGGAACCCCTGGCCGCGACGCCGGTACAACGCGCCCGGCCTGGGGGGTGGGGGCGCGGCGCGGACCGCCGCATGTGTTTCTTGCTCCTGGCCGGCGGGGCTGCTACTGTTATGTACAGCAACGCCTTCCGTTGCCGCACCCTCCCGCCGGCACGGCGCGCAGACCGGGCAGCCCGCCCGGCTTCACCCATCCCAGACACACCCCCGGAGCCCCAGCCATGAAACTGTCCCTGCTCGCCTTTGCCGCCGCCGCCGTTGTGCTGGCGTCCGTCCCCGCGCAGGCCCAGCCGGATATCGTCACCGATCAGCTCGACGCCGCCGTGGCGATGATGGCCGAAGACGGCTACGCCCCCGCGGACGATGCCGTCATGGGCACGCTTGCCGAGGGCGACGACGCCGAGTTCGAGCTGGACCTGGAGGCCGGCGTGCACTACGCCATCATCGGGTTCTGCGACCGCGGGTGCTCGGACCTCGACCTCGCGCTCGCCGACGGCGGCGGCAACGAGGTGGACAGCGACTACTTGCTGGACGACTACCCGACGCTGGAGTTCGACAGCGAGAGCACCGGCACCTTCGTGCTTTCCGTGGAGATGGCCACCTGCTCGAACAGCGC
>DASTNU010001175.1:0-2215 GCA_035720605.1 Longimicrobium sp.
AGCCGCCGCCGCGCCAGCCCGCGCCCGACTCCGTCCCCGCGGACTCCGCCGTGGCGGATTCGGTCGCCGCGGACTCGGTCGCGGCGGACTCGGTCGCCGCGGACTCGGTCGCGACGGACTCGGCTGCGCCGCCCGTCCCTCCGCCGCCGGCGCAGGGAAATCCCCGGGCGATGGCGCCGCGAGCGGTGGAAGTGGTCCGCCGCCTGGCGTTGAGCGGCTGAAGCCGCCGCAACGACCGCGGATAGCCCCGCAAACTGCGCGGGGCGTCGACCGCGGGAGGTCCGCCTTGTGCACGGACGCGGGACAGGCAGTCGCATTCGATCTTCGCGGTCGCAGGTGGACCGTCCGGCAGGTGAACTGAGAATCCAGCGCAAACCCACGGAAGCCATGTCCGAGAACTCGCCGCTCGCCGGTCTGCTGGCGGGAAAGAAGGGCCTCATCGTCGGCGTCGCCAACCAGAACTCCATCGCCTGGGGGTGCGCGACGGCGCTGCACGGGGCGGGGATGGAGCTCGCCTTCACCTACCAGGGCGACGTGATGAAGGACCGCGTCACCCGAACCACGGCGGAGCTGGGCGAGGTGCCGCTGTACGACCTGGACGTGCGCGACGACACGCAGATCGCCTCGGTCTTCGACGCGGTGCGCGAGCGCTGGGGAAGGCTGGACTTTCTGCTGCACTCGGTGGCGTTCGCGCCCAAGGCGGCCATGGCCAACGCGTTCGTGGAGACGCAGCGGGAGGACTTCCTGGCCGCGCACGACATCAGCGCGTACTCGCTGGTGGCGCTTTCGCGCGCGGCCATCCCGCTGATGCCGGAGGGCGGCAGCATCGTCACCATGACGTACTACGGCTCGCAGAAGGCGGTGCCCGGCTACAACGTGATGGGCGTGGCCAAGGCGGCGCTGGAGGCGTCGGTGCGCTACCTGGCGGTGGACCTGGGGCAGCACGGCATCCGCGTGAACGCGGTCTCCGCCGGGGCCATCAACACGCTGGCGGCGCGCGGCGTGGCCCACTTCCGCGACCTGATGCGCATCACCGCCGAGCGCTCGCCCCTCAAGCGCACGGTGGAGACGGACGAGGTGGGGCGGGCGTGCCTGTTCCTGGCCTCGGAGCTCGCCAGCGGCGTCACCGGCGAGGTGATGTACGTGGACGCCGGCTTCAACATCACCGCGGGGTGAAGTGAACAAAGCGCCCGCAAGGGACAGCCTGAAGTACCGGCGTAGATTTCGCTGCGCGAAAAGGATGGCCCGCTCCCTTCGGGGTACCGGGTAGGTAGTTCCGGGGGGGTGTGCACTGAGTGCACATCCCCTCGTTATTTCGTGAGGGGGGTGTTGCCAAACCTCACCAGGACGGCTGTATTCCCGAAAGGGTGTTGCTGAACCTCGCGCCGGCAATGTGTCTTCCTGAGGGAGGCGCCGCGTGTAACTTCAGCACGCACGGTGAGTTGGCGCCGACCGAAGGATCTTGCCTGCAGAACCGTGGGGGCTGAAGCTCTGCCGTCTAGCCTGCCCCCTCGCTGGCGGAAAGAAGATCCTTCGGTCGCGCGCAAGCGGTTGCATTACTTCAGGTTACTCGTGTGCGCTCCCTCAGGAAGACAACGCACGCTGCTTCGCAGTCTCCGGGTTTGGCAACACCTCTCAGGAAAACAAGCTCCACGAGCAATCACTCCGGAATGCCTGATCCCCTCCGCCCCGCGGTGTTCCTGGACCGCGACGGGACCGTCATCATCGACCGCCACTACCTGGCCGACCCGGAGGGCGTGGAGCTGCTGCCGGGCGCGGGCGAGGCGGTGGCGCGGCTGAACGCGGCGGGGTTCGTGGTGGTGCTGGCCACCAACCAGTCGGGGATCGGGCGCGGCTACTTCACTTCGGAGCAGTACGGCGCGGTGCACGCGCGGCTGGTGGAGGAGCTGGCGCGGCACGGGGCCCGGCTGGACGCGGCGTACTTCAGCCCCGACGTGCTGGACGGCGGCGACGACGCGGAGCGCAAGCCCGGCGCCGGGATGTTCCTGCGCGCCTCGCGGGAGCTGGGGGTGGACCTGGCGCACTCCTGGTGGATCGGCGACCGGCCGCGCGACGTGGCGGCGGCGGGACGGTTCGGGGCGCGCGGGTTCCTGGTCTGCAGCCCGGAGACGGAGGCCCGGGGGACGGCGGGGATGCCGTGGGTGACGCCCGTGCGGTCCCTGGCGCAGGCGGTGGATCAACTGCTGGCGGAAAC
>DASTNU010001176.1:0-2328 GCA_035720605.1 Longimicrobium sp.
AACCGGGACGACGCCTAGCATGACCAGGAATTCTCGGATGCGACTCCCGCAGGCCCTCCTTCTCGTCTTTCTCCCCTCCCTCACCGCCTTTCTTCCCGCCCAGCCCCAGCCCGGGGCGTGGCAGCTGGTGCTGGGCGACGAGGCCTCCACCGTGCTGGAGGTGGCGGACCGCGGCTACCCGGCGTTCCCCGTCTCGGCGCTGCTCTCGCTGGGCGCGCGCCTTTCCTACGGCGGCGGCGAGGTGACGGCCGCGTTCGGCGCGCGCGAGGTCCGCTTTCGCGTGGACTCGCGCGAGGTGGTGGCGGATGGCCGGCCGCTGGCGATGCAGAACGCCGTGTATTCCGCGGACGGGGTGGTGTTCGTCCCCTCGGAGTTCCTGGCGGCGCAGCTGCACCATGCGCTGCAGGGGATCGGGACGGTGGACCCGGCGGCCCGGATCGTCCGGGTGGATCCGGCGGGGATGGCGGCGGCGGTCCCCGCGCCCGCTCCGCCGCCGCCGGCCGTCGCGCAGCCGCAGCCCGCGCCGGTGACGCAGCCGCGGCGGCTGGTGGTGATCGATGCGGGACACGGAGGCAGGGACCCCGGCGCCGTGGGGCCCATGGGGACGCGGGAGAAGGACATCACGCTGCAGATGGCCCGCCGCGTCTACGAGCTCCTGCGCACGGACCCCACGCTGGACGTGCGCCTCACCCGCAACCGCGACACGCTGATCGCGCTGCGCGACCGCGCGCGCTTCGCCAACGCCTGGCGCGCGGAGGGGCAGCCGGCGCTCTTCATGTCCATTCACTGCAACGCCCACGCGAGCCGGTCGGAGATCGGGTTCGAGACCTTCTTCCTCTCCGAGGCGCGCACGGCGGACGCGCGGCGGGTGCAGCAGATGGAGGACGCGGCGGAGCAGTACGAGGAGCGCAGCGCATCGCGCACGCCGCTGGACTTCATCATGAGCGACCTGCGCCAGAACCAGTACCTGCGCGAGAGCAGCGAGTGGGCGCAGCTCATCCAGGACCGCCTGCGCCAGGTGCACCCCGGCCCCGACCGCGGGGTGAAGCAGGCGGGCTTCGCGGTGCTGGTGGGCGCGTTCATGCCCGCGGTGCTGGTGGAGATCGGCTTCATCTCCAACCGCACGGAAGAGCAGATGCTGCTGGACCCCGAGCGGCAGCAGACCATCGCGCGCCAGCTCGCCACCAGCGTGCACGACTTCTTCCGCGCCACCCAGGGCCGCACCGCCCGCGCGCCCTGAGCGGGCCCCGATCCGCGCTTCTGATCGGGCAGAGCGCCGTCCGCCCGCGGGAGCGAATGACGACGCACCTCACGCGAGGGTGTCGCTCCGAGGGAGGCGCGGCGCGTAACCCGCGGCCATGAAACAGCTTGGCGCCGACCGAGGAACCTGCTGTCCGTGCCTGGCGGCCAGCTGCACGCCGCGATCCCGCCCCGCCGTCCTCTCCCAACCGGCCGCGCGTCCCGTGGGGCGGACAGTCGAGGGCAGCGTGGTTCTCCGGCGTGCGGCGGTGGCAGCATGCAAGTGACCCCCCGTCCGCCAACTTACGGAACACCGCGATCCTCCTTGCGGGGCGGCCCGTAACTGGCAAACCCCATCGCCACCCGTTTCGAGAGGCCGCGTGCGACGCCCGATCCCCATCATCGCCCTGGACGTGCCCACCCGCGCGGAGGCCGAGTCGCTGCTGGACCGGCTGGGCCCGGGGGCGGACTTCGTGAAGGTGGGGCTACAGCTCTTCACCGCCGAGGGTCCGGAGGTGGTGCGGGCGATGACCGGGCGCGGCTGCCGCGTGTTCCTGGACATCAAGCTGCACGACATCCCCAACACCGTCGCGCACGCGGTCCGCTCCGCCGCCGGGCTGGGGGTGGAGCTGCTGACGGTGCACGCCTCGGGCGGCGCCGCGATGCTGCGGGCGGCGCGCGAGGCCGCCGGGGAACGTGGAACGGGCGGGATGAAGCTGCTGGCCGTGACCGTGCTGACCTCGCTCTCGGACGACGACCTGGCCGAGGCGTGGGGGCGAGACCGCGTCCGGGCGGAGGCGGAGGTGGAGCGGCTGGCGCGGCTGGCGGAGGGGTGCGGGATGGACGGCGTGGTCGCGTCGGTGCGCGAGGTGCCCGCCGTCCGCCGCGCCGCGGGCGAGGGCTTCCGCGTGCTGACGCCCGGAATCCGCCTGGCCGGCGACGCCGCGGGTGACCAGGCCCGCACCGCCACCCCGGCGGAGGCGGCGCGGCTGGGGTCCGACTACATCGTGCTGGGCCGGTCGGTCACCGCGGCCGGGGACCCCGCGGCCGCGCTGCGGCGTACGATCCGCGAGCTGGACGAAGCCATGT